>JAIPFS010000009.1 GCA_021736545.1 Spirochaetia bacterium
TCAGCGAATCCATACAGAATCTCTTTTTCGTAGTCTTCATCGGTACCGGCAACGCTGCGGCGGTGATGATCGGCAAATGCATCGGAGCAAAGGAGATGGAACGCGCAAAGCTCTATGCCGGCCGCTTTCTGGTCCTCCCGGTTGTTTCAGGCCTCTTTATCGGCGGTTTCATGGCCCTGGGCGCCCCATTGATACCCTATGCCTTCAATATTCAGCCCGAAGTAGTGCGCATCACCCGTATCTCTCTCTATGTTCTGGCTGTTCTCCTCCCGATTCGCGGCCTTAACCTGCACATCATCATCGGAATTCTCCGCAGCGGGGGCGACACTCGGTACTCCCTCTTTCTGGAAATTTCCGGAGTCTGGCTGATCGGTGTCCCCATGGCAATTCTCAGCGGTATTATCCTCGGTCTCCCAATCTACTTTGTCTATCTGCTGGTTGCCCTGGAAGAGGTCTACAAAGCCTTCATAGGTGTTCACCGTTTTAAAAGCGGAAAATGGATCAACGATCTCACCGAGGAAATCCCGGACCCAAATACGCAGGTTATCAGCGCTGCAGGTACAGAAATCCCCTAGCTGTTCATCACACAACAGCTCTCTGCCCCTCCATTTTACCATTGACCAGCTATTGCTTCGGGGCATATAGTAGAATACAGGCATTTTTTCTGATGCCTAGGCTTTAGATTTTATCTAACTACTTACAGAACTTTGGAGGTTCGCGGCAGCATGAAGCATATAACAAAAAAACAGCTTTCTGAACTACCCCCTAGTCGGGTATGGGAACATTTTTATGAAATATCGCAAATCCCCCGGGAATCGGGAAATGAAGCGGGCATACGGAAGTATCTTGAGGATTTTGCTGATCAGCAGCATCTTATCCGACAGACCGACGATACGGGAAATTTGCTTATTCGAAAGGAGGCCAGCAGCGGCAGGGAAGATATCCCCGGCATTATCCTGCAGGGACATATGGATATGGTCTGCGTAAAAGAGCCAGGTTCAGCCCATAATTTTGAAAAGGATCCCATAGCCCTGGTGAAGGAAGGCGATTGGCTTACAGCAGACGGCACCACTCTAGGGGCGGATAACGGCATTGCCCTGGCAATGATCCTCGCTTTTCTTGAAGAGGAAGATGCAGTCCACGGCCCAGTTGAAGCACTTTTTACAATTTCCGAAGAGACCGGCCTCGACGGTGCTTTCGGGCTGGATATTTCTCTGCTCCAGGGGAGAAGGCTGATCAATCTTGATTCAGAAGAAGAGGGCGTTTTCTATATAGGAAGTGCAGGAGGCGGCGAAATTATCGGAAGCGCCATGCCTGAGTGGGAAGCTTTTGAACAGGCTGAAGCTGCATCTCCTGAATCTAGAAAATTAACGGCCTGGGAAGTCACCTTCACTAATTTCGCCGGGGGCCATTCGGGAGGAGAAATTCATCAGGGACGTGCTAATGCAGTTAAAGAAGCAGTCCGGTTTCTTAAGGAAATCACCCGAAATCATTCAATACAGCTGATATCCCTCAATGGAGGAACAAAACGTAACGTCATCCCCAGTTACTGCAGGGCTCAATTTGTCATCCCCGCAGGAACGCAAGCATACCTCTCCGAAAAAGTAAAAGACCATATGAAAATTCTTTCCGATGAATACAGCTATACCGATCCGAATGCAGTGATACAGCTTACACCATTGGATCTGCCGGAAAAGGTAGTTTCACGAAGACAGACCCTGGATTTGATAAACGCCCTCTACATCACACCCCATGGAATTGAGCGGATGAGCAATGCTGTTCCGGGAATAGTGGAAACATCAAATAATCTGGCGGCTGTAAAAATGTCAGAGGAAACCATCTGGATTGATACGAGTCAGCGTTCTTCGATAGAGAGTTCAAGGATTGATATTGCAAATCGAACTGCTGCAGCCCTGGAAACCTTCGGAGCAAGTACGGAAGAAGTGAATGTCTATCCGGGCTGGTCACCGAATCCTAATTCCTCCCTGCCGCAGCAGTTTTCTGATATCTACGAGGAGCTTTTCGGGAAAAAACCTGAAGTTACAGCCATCCATGCCGGTCTCGAATGCGGAGTCATCAACAGTAAAGCCCCGGATATGGAATCCATCTCTTTCGGACCAAGCATGGAAGAAGTTCACTCCACTGCAGAACGGGTGAACATGCCGTCAGTTGAGCGACTGTATACCTTTCTCAAGGCGGCTGCCGCTAAACTGGAGAACTAATTTGAAGAATTGAGCACGAAGCAAGAAAGAGGAGCAATATCAGAAAATATCAGGAGGTCTGCTTCTCTTTCCGCCACTCCTTGACTTTCCGGGCTAGCTCCCGTGCTTTTTCGTAGGCTTCCTCGTGATGCTCTTTACGGGGAGCTCCCTGGAATTCGACAGCTCCAAGGCAGTCCCACTTCATGGCTGCGGTAAACTCATCAAACTGTTTCTGCGCGCCTCCGGACCACCCGTAGGAACCGAAGCGGAAAGCCTTACGTTTCATGACATGACTTCTCTCAAGAATGTCGAGGACCGCATACATGGGGGGGAACATTTTATACTCATAGGTCGGCATTCCAACTATTATACCCGATGATTTCCATGCAGAAGCCAGAACAAAAGAGACATGGTCCTGAGGAACCCGATGCACGTTGAGTTTTACATTCTCCGCCTCCACACCGGCACGGATTGAGCCGAGGAGAGCTTCTGTATTCCCGTACATGCTGCTCCAGATGAGCGTTATCTCTTCTTCAGCAGGACCGTTCATGTACGCGGCAAGCTGCTGGTAGCGCTCAACGATCTCCTGAGGGTTCTTTCTCCATATGATTCCATGGCTCGGGGCAATCATACGGATATCAAGGTTTTTCACCTTTTTTATAGCTCTTTCTACAAAGGTAGAGAAGGTGGATACAATATTTGCATAATACCTGAGGGTCTCATCTTCAAAAAATTTCGCTTCCAATTCCGAAAGCTGATCATCAAAAACAGCTTCATGCACCTGCCCGAAAGCGCCGAAGGCATCACAGGAAAAAAGAATTTTCTCCTTCGGATCGTAGGCAGCCATGGTTTCAGGCCAATGTACATTGGGAATTTCTTCAAAAACAAGCTCTCGATCACCTAGGTCGAGGACATCTCCGGAACTTACTGCACGAATGCCCTCTTCAATACCGTAAAAAGCAGAGATTAGAGGTACTGCTTTTTTTGAAGCGATTATTTCCATCTTTGGATTTTTCTTCCTGAACTCAGCGAGCCAGCCGGTATGATCCGGTTCCATATGATTTATGACCAGGTAGTCAATATCCTCTGCAGCGACACCCAGTTCCTGCAGTTCCTCGCTCAATGAATTGGCAGCTCCTTCCCAATCTTTGACAAGATCAATTAGAACTGTTTTCTCACCTTTAATGAGGTAGGCATTCAGGGAAACACCGTTGGGTATCGGCCAAATTCCTTCAAACAGATCTCTACTTCCGATATTCGCACTCAATCTATAGACATTATCAGCCAGGCGTATTGGTTTCATATCTTTCTCCTTTCAGCAAAAGAGCACATTCGGCCGCTCCTGCTTTTTCCTTATGACTTCTAACTTAGAAATTGTTTATAAGGCTCTCTGCTGCAAACGTTTTTTGTTCATATAACCTCTACAGCATAACAAATTTTACCATGGGTATCAAATGTATTGGGTAGTTTTTCACATATATGTGAGCAGGATCAGAGCTGAAGTCTCCCGGACCATGAATGGAGTTCTTTTCGCAGTATTTTCCACTTTGGTTCAATGTAGGATAAAATAGTGTAAAAGTTACGGCTATGGTTGAAATTGATCAGGTGACACAACTCGTGGTAGACAACATAACTGATTAGTTCATCAGGAGCTCCAAAAAGCCTTAGGCTCAGTCGAATTGTACCATCACTCTGACAGCTGCCCCAGCGGCTCTTCATAGCTCGCAGCTTGTAATTTATGAGAAACCATTCAACTTCATTTTCCATCCCCGGCGGCAGATGTTTCAGAAAATGAGCCTGCAGTTTTTTTTCATGCCCCTCCAGCCACTCTTCAGCCCGTTGCCGATACAATTCGATAATTCGCTTTCTCAGTGTTTCTTTCAGTTTCTTTTCCGTCAAGCCAAGGACATCGTGCTTTTCCCAGGATGGTATCTCTGCTGTCAGTGTTTTCTTTTCAGAATTAAGCTCAAGTCTGCCGATGCGTTTCACTCCGGATAACTCACGAAATTGGAGTACGTAAGCATCACCAAAAAAATAAAAACGCTCTCCTTCATGATAGTTTCTCGTTTCCCCGGGATAACAGACGCGCTGAAATTCTTCCTGCTTTTTTCTAATCCAGCCCATTTTTTTCTCTACAATCGTATTGATCTGCGGTTTCCCCATCCATTGGGGCGCATAGACTACAATAGATGAGTCAAGCTTCACTTTGATGCTGACGGTTCTTCTACGACTGCTTTTTTTAAGAAGGTACTGTACATTTCTGCATTCTTTCAATACACTTTCTCCATGATTCCAAAAGCCATGAAACTATACTTGTATCAGGATTTACGCTATCTCTGCATTCAGGATTCACTGTCATTTTTCGATCACCTGCAGAACCTTGATTTGCTTCGAGAAAAAACTCGAGCTGACCGTATCCCCATACATGACGAAGAGATCCTATGCGGAGCTTCATATGACGCAAACATATCGGGCGACGATATAAGATCTTCCATTCAGCCGTTTTTTTTCGGTGCCGGCCCCTTGGCAGATGCTATCGTAGCAGAAAATCCGCCGAAAGGATACACCGTAAAGGCTGTTGAATCTGGAGATTACCTCTTTTATCAATTTGCAGATCCTTCTCCTGAGGGTATTGATGAGGCTGTTAGTTCAGCTTACAAAGCACTTGTTGAAAAAAAGTGGAAAACAAAAGATGATACGATCCTGCTTCGCGGTGTGAAGGAAGTCGGCTTTTATGTGCTGCAGATCCTTTTCCCGCTTGCATGATGTAAACTCAGCTTGCATGATGTAAACTCAGGTTTTCCTCTCTTTTGTTTGTTTTCCTTAAAGCAAATATTCAATTTAATCAGGTGAACCCTCTAACATCACTCTTTTATACCGCGTTCCGATATATATCAGACTTACTCAAGATGATGCTTGAAGCTTTTGATTTGTTTTCACCTGTGTCATACTACGTTTAAGGTATTGAATAAACAATAGGTACAAGAAAAGGTACAAGAACTGTCAAGACTATTCCATGAGCTAATGCCAAAGCAGCATAGTCTGCCCCGCAGCTTCGATCTAAAATTGGCAGGGTGATATCCATACTTGTGGCACCAGCTACGGAAATCGCAGCATGTTTATGGTTGTACGAAGCCAGAAGAGGGATGGTAATAAAGGCTATACTCTCCCGAAAAAGGTTACTTAAAAATGCAACTGAACCAAGTATGGGGTCTCCTAAATTGGTAATCAGAACACCTGATAAGGAATACCAGCCCAGACCGGAAACGACAGCTAGTGATTCTCCAAGTTCCAAAGGGAAAAAAAGCACAAGGAGGCTGCCGCCTAAAAAGGATCCGATTATGGTGATAAAAGGAAGCACTATAGATATTGGATTCTTGAGGATTCCAAGCATGTTTCGGCTTCCCTGTATCATCTGTGCTCCAACATGAAACAACAGAACATAGAGCAGCCAATTTGCAATTTCATCATTAAACCAGTTGAAAAGAGGAGTAAAGGATGATGCTATTACACCGGAAACAACCAGTGAAATAAGCTTCAGCGGTTCAATAAAATGTAAAAAAAAACTCTTTCCTGCATAATTTTCAGAAATTTCTGAGTCTTGCTTACAGCTGTACTGGGATCCATATTGGGCAGTTGTGACTTTTTGGTCATCAAGTGACCTAACAGTCACTTCTGTTTTTGCTTTTTCCCATCTAGTATTTGCTCTTCGCGCAATTATCGTTGCCGACACCACCGCCGCAATGGATCCTGCACTCGCCAGTAATGCTCCCGAAGCAGCCAATCCGCCGATTGAACCGACCTGACTCCAAAAATCTTCTATCAGTCCCGTGCGAACACCCATAAAAAAAAGAAGTGCATAGAGGCATACAGCCAAAGATGTATCAATGAGTCTTACTGATTTCATGGGTATAATATTACTTTTCACCAAGCCCATACCAGCAAAAAGAAAAAAGAACAGCGTTAGAAGATAAAGCAGCGTTTCCATGAAAAACAACCTATACCAAAGGTATTATTTATTCAATCTCTTTTCCTGAACATCTAATTCTATCTTGTATCTTTTTTTTTACACATGTATAGTACCATAAAAGATGGAGGACAGCCTTGAAAGTAGATATAAGCAGCGACACCATATCTCGCATAGAATTAGATTCCGGTAAAAAAATCACCCTTTTAGGAACAGCCCATGTATCTCCGGAGAGTGTTGAGGAGGTTGAGCGCTATATTCGTGAAGAAGAAGTTGATCATGTCTGTCTTGAAATTGATGCCGGTCGCTATAAGTCCATGAAAGAGGGCCAAAAATGGGAAAATCTAAAAATCAGTGAGGTTCTCAAACGCGGCCAAGGCTTTCTTTTAATTGTTAACCTCGTACTCACCTCATTTCAGAGAAGAATCGGCAATGCCACAGGTATTGCCCCTGGCGGAGAGATGAAGCGGGCTGCCCAGGTAGCTGAGGAAGAGGGTATTCCTTTCTCATTAGCTGACCGGGAGATTCAGGTCACCCTCAGGCGAGCCTGGAAAAACTCCAGCTTCTGGAACAAAATGAAATTGATTGCTTCTCTAATGGCAAGCATGTTTTCTTCTGAAAAGCTTGAAGAAAAGGATATTGAAGAATTAAAACATCGAAATGCACTGCAGGATATGCTTAACGAAATGGCTGAATACCTACCCTCCATTAAGAAAGTTCTCATTGATGAGCGGGATAGATTTTTAGCTTCAAACATCTATAAGGCTCCGGGTAATTCGGTACTAGCTGTAATCGGCGCTGGTCATGCCGGAGGGATTATTGAGACTATAAAAAAGCTTGAGAATGGAACAATGGATACGAATGTGCAGGATATCAGCACCGTACCACCTCCCAGCCGCTTCAGCAAAATCATTCCATGGATTATTCCGGCTATAGTCATCGGTATTATGGCATACGGTTTTATTAATGCAGGGTGGAATCAGGGTGTGGAAATGTTTTTCTACTGGTTCATGGTAAATGGAATTCTTTCCGGTATAGGCGCCATTATTGCATTGGCTCATCCTGTCACCATAATACTCTCGTTTTTATTGGCGCCCCTTACATCCCTTAATCCAACTATTGGTGTCGGTATAGTAGTTGGTTTAATCGAGGCATATCTGAGAAAACCAAGAGTCTATGATTTTGAACATATTCAGGATGATATTCTTTCAATTCGCGGGTTTTATCGAAATAGGATAACCCATGCACTGGTTGTATTCTTTCTTACCAGTGTAGGAAGTGCAATTGGAACTTTTGCAGCATTCCCCTTTATTTTATCAATTCTTCGGTGATTGTAAAATTTAAAAAAACTGGTTTGAAAATGATGCTGAAGATTAAATAGCATCCTAAGCAGCAGCATTTCCCCCGTCTGCATCCTCTAGTCCGCATCCTCAAGCTTACTGGAAAAAGCTGCCGTAACGGCATCATCCAATTGAGTACAGGGGAAATAAACGTTTGTACGTTTTATATTATTCGGCCCTACAACTCTCTTCATTCCAAGATCAACTGCACTTTTTATGCGTTTTTCCATGTGACTGATTGGTCGTATTTCTCCAGCCAGGCTCAACTCTCCAGATGATGCTACGGTTTTAGATAGCGGCTTCCCGGAACGGGCAGAATACAAAGCTAATGCAAGGGGCAGTTCTATACTTACTTCCTTCAGCCTAATCCCGCCAGCGACGTTTATATATATATCCTGTTTTGCAAATTCCATATTCAAATGTTTTTCCATAACCGCAGCTACTCTTGCAACTAAACCATTATCTACTTTATCTGCAAAGATTCTGGAATATGCACCTTTTGACTCCACCGTAAGAGCTTGGATTTCAACTACATAAGCTCTTGTTCCTTCAAAAACAACTGAAAATGTTATCCCGGGAGGGAGCTTGCCTGCTCGCTGGGTCAGAAAAAATGAGAACGGATCTTCTACCGGTATAAGACCATGACTTTCCATGGTGAATATTCCTATTTCATCTACTGAACCGAAGCGATTTTTTGCTGCCCGAAGAAGCCTGACTCCTGTCTCACCTTGTTCAAAATAGAGCACTGTATCAACCATATGCTCGACAAGCTTAGGGCCTGCAATATTTCCCTCCTTAGTTACATGACCTACAAAAAATATTGCAGCTTCCTGCTCTTTTGCCCAGTCAATCAATTCCAAGCAGCCGAATTTAATCTGATTCACCGTACCTGGAATCGGTCCAGCTTCTTCACTGACAAGGGTCTGCACTGAATCTATGACAACTATTTCAGGAGTGTCTTTTCTTAAATGCCCCAAAAGAGACTCCAACCGGGTTTCGCAGAGAAGTTTCAGCCCTTGAGTGTTTAAACCGAGACGTTCAGCTCTATGTTTTATTTGACGTGGGGATTCTTCTCCGGATACATATATTGACTTCTGTGTAGTCCCAACTGAAGCGAGCAGCTGAAGCATGAGAGTTGATTTTCCTATTCCAGGTTCACCCCCAATAAGAACAGCGCTTCCCCGAACAATACCACCTCCTAGTACTTCATCCAATTCAGTTATACCGCTTGTAATCCTGAAAGGAGCATCCTGGGGAATAGAATGTATATCAATTAGAGAAGCTGAGTTTTGTGATTTTTCTTGTTTTCTTTGTGCCGAAGTATTTTTTTGTGAAGAAACTTTCTGTTCCTGAAAGGTATTCCAATTCCCGCATTCAGGACATCTACCCATCCATTTCGGTTCTTCATGTCCGCAGGAAGTACATATATAAATATATTTTTGTTTTGCCATATATCACATCAAACTTTTACTGCTTTTTGAAAATACTTTTACAGTATCTCTTTAAATGAGTTTCTATTTACATGAAAAGATTCTGCATCGTTTCCTTTCCGGATTATTCTTAATGAATTAATACTGTCATTTTGCTGTATAGTATCTACCACATCTTGTCCTTCCAGGACTTTACCGAATACGGCATGACGCATATCCAACCAGGGAGCAGCCTTATGAGTAATGAAAAACTGACTTCCATTTGTGTTCGGACCGCTGTTAGCCATTGATAATATACCGGCACTGTCATGCTTAAGCTTTGGGGAAAATTCATCGGAAAAAGCATAGCCTGGCCCGCCGGTTCCAGTCCCCAAGGGGCATCCGCCCTGTATCATGAAATCAGATATAACTCGATGAAACTTTAATCCATCATAAAACGGTTTCCCATTCCCATTCACCGGGAAAACCCCTTCAGCCAAGCCAATAAAATTTTTTACGGTACGCGGTACAGTTTTATATAAAAGCTCACAGACAATCTTTCCTTTCTGTGTATCAAATACCGCAAAAATTCCATTCTTATTTTCTTCAAGCACTCTATGTTCTCCTGTATTGTGTATTATAAATCATCTATAACTCATCTTCCCGTCTGTTTACCGCCAGGAGATCATATAGTCTCTCCAAATCGTCCATTGAATAATAGCGAATTTCTACTTTACCTTTTTTTAAATCACCTTGAATCTGCACTTTTGTTCCTAATGCTTCAAGGAACTGTTCTTCCAACTGCTGAAGCTCTACGGGTTTGTTGACCCTCTTTTTTGTCTTCTTGGTATTACTAGCCCGAGACCCTTTGTTCAGTTCCGCAGCCATTTTTTCGCTTTCTCGTACAGAAAATCCTGAAGCCGTTATTTTTTTAAAAAGGTATTCACGATCTGCAGGATTTACAACTGACAGTAAAGCTCTTGCATGGCCTGCACTGATTTCTTTATTCTGCAGTGCTTCCTGCATATCTTCTCCAAGATTCAGAAGCCTTAGACTATTTGCTATGGTGGAACGTTTTTTTCCTAATCGCTTGGATAATTCTTCCTGGCTGATTTTAGTTTTTTCAACAAGAAATTTATAAGCTTTTGATTCCTCTATAGGATTTAAATTTTCTCGCTGTATATTTTCAATCAAGGCTACTTCAAGCTTCTGTTCCTCTGATAATGTTTTAATAATAACAGGAATTTCTTGCATGCCCGCTTCTTTAGCAGCTCTAAATCGTCTTTCTCCAGCTACAATAGTATAGCGATTACCAGTTTTTTCCACTAATATCGGTTGAAGGATTCCCTGCTCCTTTATAGAACTGGCAAGCTCCTGCATAGATTCTTCCGAAAATCCTTTTCTCGGCTGGTTAGGATTCGGATCAACCATGGAAATCCTGACAGAGTTAACCGTACTGGTTTCAGCCACCTCCTCCACAACATCATCAAATGTATAATCTCCCATGAGAGAATTAATTCCTTTACCTAATCCACGTTTAGACACGAAGCATTACCTCCTTGGCAAGCTGTTTATAACGCTGGGCCCCAGCACAACGAGAATCATAAATATTTATAGGTACGCTATGCGAAGGGGCTTCGGATAAGCGAATATTTCTCGGAATTATGCTTTCAAACACTCTTCCCTGAAAATATTCCGAAACATCTGCAACCACATCATTGGCAAGACGTGTTCTTGAATCAAACATCGTAAAAAGAATACCCATAATATGAAGCCCTGGATTCAGCTTCTTCTGTACATTTTTAATAGTACGAACAAGCATACTTAAACCTTCCAAGGCAAAATATTCACACTGAAGAGGAATTATAACTGAATCTCCTGCAACTAGACCATTAAGAGTTAAGATACCAAGAGAGGGAGGACAGTCTACACAAATATAATCCCAATCATCAGTATCCTGCTGTAACGCATTTTTTAGAAAAAATTCCCGTCCTTCTAAATTAATGAGTTCAACATTGGCTCCCGTAAGATTGATATTTGAAGATACAACAAATAGATTCTGAACCGAAGTCTCCTGAACAGTTTCCCTTAGTTCTGCTTTCCCAGTTATAACCTCATATATACCTGGAAGCTCCTCATCAGCCCCAACACTACTTGAAAGGTTCCCCTGAGGATCGAAATCAACTAAAAGTACTTTCTTGCCTTCTTCTGCAAGATAAGCCCCTAAATTTACTGCCGATGTAGTTTTCCCTACACCACCTTTTTGATTTGCAAATACTATCACATTACCAGCCATGTGAAATACTATATCCCATTTTTTTTCTATTGTCAGCAATCAAAAGTAAATTCCGATAAATTGATTAGTTTTTCACTGTTTTTTGTGTATACTAGTCATAAACTCTTACTTGACCATTTTAAAAAGATTTTGTATTTTTTCATCAAGGAGAGTATTCATGGAAGAACAAGTAAAATCTGCTATAAATGATATACGGCCATCGCTGCAAAATGATGGTGGAGATATCGAATTCATAAGTGTCAGTCCTGAGTGGCACGTAAAAGTACGACTTGTTGGAGCTTGTGCCGGTTGTCCAATGTCACAAATGACTTTAAAACAGGGCGTAGAAAGATATTTGCGAGAAAAAGTTTCTCCAAAAATCGAAGTTGAATCAGTTAATTAATTTTTTAATTTCTTTTTTTACATTTTTCAAATCTGGTAAATCATGCAGCTGCAGTGCAGCTGCATTTTTTTGTTCTAAATATACACCATGCAGTGTATGAGTATGGTGTATATTTATTATTTTTTGATCTAATATAACTATATTAAATTACATGATAAGTAACTGAAAACAAAATTAACTGCAAAACAAAAGAAGAACTTATTATTATTGTTTCACGTGAAACATACTTATACTGATATATCGCTTATAATGATATACTGAAAATATAAATATCCATTACTTTTCTTAATGAATGGAATCAATACCCCGGGCCAAGTTCTGGACCCATGAAGCACTCATTACGTTTCGCCTCATCTGCTGCCTGAATGGACGGTGAATTCTACCTTGCTTTCCCTGAACTCGTTCGTAAATTTAACCAACTTAATACTTCCGTTTTCTCACATCTTTTGGGAATTCATTAACTATTACTTTCTTCAAGGTAACTGAAGTTTTTAAAAATAGAACTAATATTAAAACTATTCAGCCCGAATCTTAAACTATTTTTTATCAATAATAAGACAATAACAAAACTCTAGAAAAACACCTAAGGTTCAGTAGAATATCTTTGAAAGGAATAGATAAGTTTTTCGGGATTTTTTTAAATTAAAGGGATAATCTATAAAGTGTAATTTTATTATATTTTCATCATAAATTAATCTTATATTCTCTTTTTTAATCAGGAGAAACCTGAGATTAATGAGCCATTTCTCCTGCTCAACTTAAAGTTTAAAGTTTGAAGCTAAAAAAACTGGGAGTTGTTTCACGTGAAACAACTCCCAGAACATATACGAAGTATCTTACTTTTATTGGGAATTCATTCTAAAGATCATCATCCTGGATGTCCTCTTCATCTTCTTCTTCATCTTCATCTTCATCTTCATTTTCTTCATTTCCTAATATTTCATCATCTTCTTGGATGGTATTTCCAATATCATTCTCATCCGTTTTTTTATTCTCATCATTATCTTCAATATTTTCAATTTCTTTCTCTTTGTTATCGTTTTCTTGAATTTTTTTATCGAGCTCTTCCTCGTTCTCCTCATTTTCTACTCGAGCAATTGCAACAACCCTATCAGCTTCACTAATATTTGAGATAATAACTCCACTTGAAGAACGACCCTGTACTGGAATTTGAGAAACGTCTATACGGAGTGTTGTTCCCATAGAAGTTATGGACATGAGGTTATCTTCCTCTTTTACTGAAAGAGCCCCTACAATTCTTCCTGTTTTTTCCTGAAGTTTATAACAAATCTGACCCTGCGTTGCTCTTGCATGTACAGAAAAACTGTCAAAATCCAAACGTTTTCCAAAACCGTCTTCTGTTACCAGTAATATTTTCCTTTCCGGGTCAACCATAAGAATTGATGCAATCTCATCATCCGGCCGTAATTTCATTCCGCGAACACCTCTTGTTGCTCTTCCCATGGCTCTCACTGAATCTTCAGGAAATTTCAAGGCGAGACCCTTTCGAGAAACCAGTAAAGCTTCATTCCCACCGCCGGTCAACTGAGCCCTGACAAGCTTATCACCATCATCCAGTTTGATTGCAATTATTCCTCGTTTTTTGGCATTTACAAACTGTGATACCGCTGCTTTTTTAACAACACCCTTAGAAGTTACCATAAAGAGGAACTCCTCATCAGTAAACTCTTTAATTGATACAACCGCATTAATCTCTTCATCGGGTGAAATATTCATCAAAGCTTTGATATGGCTGCCCTTTGATTGGCGTGACCCTTCAGGTATTTCATGAACCTTTAACCAGTAAGCTTTACCAATTGAGGTAACAAACATTATATGATCATGGGTAGAAGCTACAAAAAGGTGGTTAATAAAATCCTCATCCCGTAATTTTGCAGACGATGATCCCCTACCGCCGCGACCTTGTCTTCTGTATGCAGATACTGGAACTCGTTTTACAAAACCTCTATTAGAAATAAGCACTACCATATCTTCTTCAGTAATAAGGTCTTCAACCTGAAATTCTTCCACTTCATCTCGTAAAATTTCAGTTCTTCTGGGATCTGAAAATTTTTCAGTAGTTACTCTCAGCTCTTCATTCACAACATCAAGAATCTTCTGCTCACTAGAAAGTAAGTCTTTAAAATAAGCTATTTTCCCCTGCAGTTCCTCAAGTTCATCAACAATTTTCTGAGTCTCCAAACTTGTCAACTTCTGCAGCCGCATATCTAGGATTGCCTGAGCCTGAACTTCAGATAAGGTGAAACGCGCCATCAAATGATTTTTTGCGGTAATCACATCTTTTGATTTCTTTATTATTTCCACCACTTCATCAATATTCTGAAGTGCAATCTTTAAGCCTTCAAGAAGATGCGCTCGTTCCTCCGCTTTCCGAAGTTCATACTTAGTTCTGCGAGTAATGACATCTTTCCTGTGATTGACAAAGTGAAAAATCATCTCCTTCAGACTGAGCAGTTTTGGTTTTCCATTAACCAAAGCTAGATTATTCACATTAAAATTCTGCTGCAGAGATGTATTCGTAAAAAGCTGATTTAAAACAACTCTGGGAACTGCAGATCTTTTCAACTCAATAACAACTCTCATACCGTTGCGGTCTGATTCATCTCGCAGATCAGAGATTCCTTCAATCCTTTTATTTCTCACCAAATCAGCAATTTTCGTAATTAAGGCTGCTTTATTCACTAAGTAAGGAAGTTCTGTTACAATTATTACATCAGTCCCTCTGCTGTCAATTTCAATACTGCAGCGGGCACGAACCGTTATCTTCCCTCTGCCTGTTTCAAAAGACTGCCGGATTCCTTGGGTACCGTAAATTATTCCGCCGCCGGGAAAATCCGGTCCCTTCACATAAGAAGTTAATTCATCCAAAGTTATATCGGGATTCGCTATATACGCTGATATAGCCTTGGATACCTCTCCAAGATTATGAGGTGCCATATTAGTTGCCATTCCAACGGCAATACCACTGCCGCCATTTACTAGTAAATATGGAAAGGCTGCCGGGAGAACAAGAGGCTCTTTTAATGATTCATCATAATTTGCACCAAAATCAATGGTTTCTTTTGCTATATCCCGGAGCATCTCTTCTGCAATGGGATGCATTTTTGCTTCTGTATACCTCATTGCAGCTGGCGGGTCACCGTCTATGGATCCAAAATTCCCCTGGGGACGAACAACTGGATACCTCATAGAAAAATCCTGAGCAAGCCGGACAAGGGAGTCATAAATCGCTGCATCTCCATGAGGGTGATACTTACCGAGAACATCTCCTACTATTCTTCCACACTTTTTATACGCCCGGTCTGAACGCAGTCCCATCTGATGCATTGAATAGAGTATTCTCCTATGCACCGGTTTCAATCCATCACGTACATCAGGCAGTGCCCTGCTGACGATGACGGACATTGCGTAATTCAGATACGATTCCCGCATCTCATCTTCTATAGCAACTGGTATGATTTTCTTTTTTATATCATCCACAATATATTCCTCAATTACACATCAAGATTAGAAACAAGCAGAGCATTTTCTTCGATAAACTGCCGTCTCGGAGCAACTTCTTCACCCATGAGCATGGAAAAAATAGTATCAGCCTCAACAGCATCTTCCAGCTTCACCTGAATAGTAGACCGTGTTTCAGGATTCATGGTAGTTTCCCATAACTGGTTAGGATTCATCTCACCTAAACCTTTATACCGCTGAATGCTGACTTTGGAGTCTTTTTCACTGACGCCCTCTTCGTTAAGAATCATTAATCGCTCTTTATCATCAAAAGCGTAGCGAATTTTCTTCCCTCTGGTGATTTTATATAACGGGGGTCGAGCTATATAGATATAGCCATATTCAATAAGCTGCGGCATATACCGATAGAAAAAGGTCAGCAGCAGGGTTCGAATATGAGAACCATCAACATCTGCATCTGCCATGATTATTATTTTGTGATACCGTACTTTCTGTATATCAAAATCTTTTCCGGCAAAGGCACCAAGTGCGGCAATAATCGGCTGCAGTTTATCATTTCCAAGCACCTTATCAGCTCTGGCCTTTTCCACATTCAGCATCTTACCCCACAAGGCAAGAATTGCCTGAAACTCTCTGTTTCGTCCCTGTTTTGCACTTCCACCTGCACTGTCACCCTCTACTATGTATATTTCACATTTTGCAGGGTCCTTCTGACTGCAGTCTGCAAGTTTACCCGGCAGTCCGGCGGTATCCAGAAAACTTTTTCTCCTGGTTAAATCCCTTGCTTTCCGTGCTGCCAGTCGTGCATTGGCCGCCATCACCGCTTTCTGCAGTATAAGATCCACAATATTGGGGTATTCATCAAAGTAATCGGTTATTTTCTGGTTTACCAAGGATTCAACAATTCCGCGAACCTCGGAATTTCCCAGTTTTGTTTTTGTCTGCCCTTCAAACTGAGGATCCGGAATTTTCACAGAGAGTATAGCTGTAAGCCCTTCACGCACATCATCTCCAGTCAACGGGATATCATTCATCTTTTTTGCAAGCTTTGATTTTTTCAAATAATCGTTAAATACCCTGGTTAATGCTGTTTTAAACCCGACAAGATGAAAACCGCCCTCTTTTGTGTTGATATTATTAACAAAAGTAAAAATGATCTCGTTATAACTGTCGTTGTACTGAAGAGCCACTTCAAGCTCAACATCCTCTTTTACAGCTTCAAAATATATCGGCTCAGGATGTATAGGCTTTTTGGTTTTATTTAAATACTCGACAAATGATTTTACTCCGCCTTCAAAACAGAATTCCCGTTCCTTCGGTTTTAATAAACGTTCGTCAGTTATGGAAATTTTTATTCCCTTATTCAGAAAGGCAAGTTCACGTAATCGATTTGAAAGAACATCAAAACTGAATTCATTTGAATCGAAGATAGTATCATCCGGTTTAAATCGTACAACTGTGCCTTGCTCTTCTGTGTCACGTAACAGTTTTACCGGCTCTTTGGGAATACCTTTTCTGTAAGACTGAAAATGTATCTTGTCATCACGGTGTACTTCAACCTCACACCACTCAGAAAGTGCATTTACAACGGATACACCAACACCATGAAGTCCGCCGGAAACTTTGTAGCTTCCTTTATTGAATTTTCCACCTGCATGGAGTTTTGTCATGACGATTTCAAGGGCGCTTACATTTTCTGAAGGATGCATATCCACAGGAATACCGCGTCCGTCATCAACAACCTTAATGATGTTATCCTGTTCAATTGTCACATCAATATGTGAACAATGTCCCGCCAGTGCCTCATCAATACTGTTATCTACAACCTCATAGACAAGGTGGTGAAGCCCGTCTGGTCCGGTTGAACCGATGTACATGCCTGGCCTTTTTCTCACAGCCTCTAAGCCCTTCAAGACCTGAATGTCCTGGGCTGAATATGCGGAATTTTCTGTTTGCATAATATATGTACCTGCTTTCAAAAACGAAGGATTTTTGAGTTTTACTCATAGGTTCTGCTCATCAGTATAGCT
>JAIPFS010000010.1 GCA_021736545.1 Spirochaetia bacterium
ATTACCTTACCTGTATTTTTACTCATTATTCTTCTCCGAATAGTTTCATTACATATGTTTTATTCTTGACTGGACATTTGAAAAAACTTCTCTGAATTGTTCTTCACCATCTTCATAGGTAAAATATTCATATCTTTCAAGAATACGAAGCTTTAGGATATAGAGTATAAGCTTGGAAAAATCATAAAGATGACGACTTTCCATATCATCTAAGAAATTCCATGATTCTCTCATGATCTCCTTTTCAGCTTCTAATGGTGAATCTAAGTTCATAATTTTTTTTACAATTTCTCCAACAAAATAATTACTGTCCTCATTTTTTTGATACTTTGATTCATCACGGGATAGTTTCTCACTTCGTTTTACTGCTATTTCCCTATTAAGATTATCTTTAAAATCATTCCAGTTCTTTAGTACTTCGGGATATGCTGGAGAATTTCCAATCTTGTCTTCAATAATATGTTTAAGAATTGAAAGCTGGTTTTCAGACAGCTCCATTGTGCAGTGGTGCAGAAATTGATCATGAGATATTGGAGGGCTGGCAAATAACTGTAATTCAGGTAGTGACGCTATTGTAAAATATAATCCGGACAATACTAATCTCCTTTTAAAAGTTTATTCAGCATCAGTTATTATCTGATGCAGCTCTTTCTGGATAAAAGGAGAAAGCATTGCTGCAATATCTTCCGATGTGAAACTCACGTAACCCGAACCATCTTTATCTGTTATACGAAAACCATTTTCTATAGAATCAACAGGATGAATATCTATTCCAGCTTTCATTTCCTTCTGAAGATCAGCCATTATTCCATCCTTGAGGTCTTTTTTTAAATTTGTTGAAATTTCAAGAACTTTGTAATCTTTCGTTATATCACTTTTTACAACTTCAAGAATAACTTTTTCAAGAGTTTTACTATCTAATGCTTCAGATACTTTTCTTTCTAATATGGAATTAAGTATTGCCGTAATTTTTTTCTCTAAGGAAATGATTAGATCTCTTCCAGCCTGATTAAGAGAAGCTTTTGAACTGCTCTCTTTTCTAGCAACTTTATTCTCACCTTCACTTATTATGGAGTCAGCTTTTTTTTCTGCATCCTTAATTATTTGTTCTGCCTTATTTTCTGCTTGTTCAATAATTTTTTTTGATTCTTCTTCCGCTGCTTGTATTCCATCATTTTTTATTGAATTTATTAATTCTTGTACTTGTACTTCCATGGTAGACCTCTAATTTCAAAATATCGATAATAACTTTTATGTACTATAACCGGTAACAAGTTTTTTTACAAGAGAATGATGCAAATCGTATGTTATAAATATTACATTTTATTACATATGTCTATCTATGTAATTTAATATATGTTTTCCCGTATCCCCCCTCTTCAGGATGGGCAAAATTAAAATCTTCAACAACACTGCTGCCTCGTAAATAATCGTGCACCCCTTTCTGAAGAATCCCTTCTCCTTTGCCATGTATTACAGAAAATTCATATATTCCCTGAATAAGTGCATTATCAATTTGCTGTTCTAATTTCTTTAAAGCTTCCTCAAGGTATAAGCCTCGCAAATCAATTTCAAAGGAAGCATTTACGCTGCTTTTATCAAAATCATATTCAAACGTATTCTTCGATTGCGTATGTTTACTATAATCTCCTCCCCCGAAATTCCCTTGCTTTGTATTTTGCGGTTCAAGATTATTTTCATGTATCTCAATACGCAGGCTGCCTAATTCAACATTCCAATAACCTTTTTTCTTCCCTTTTGACTTAATAACACCTTTTTGTTTGAATTTACCTGCAAAAACCGGCATACCTATGAAATAAGAAATTTTTTTATAACCAGCTATCTCATTGTCAAGTTCTTCAATTTTATTTTTTATGGAAATCTTTTCTTCTAAGAGATCTTTCAAAGGTTTTTTTAAATCTGCTTTTACTGCTTCATTCTCTACTGATTTCTCTGTTGATTTCTCTGCTGATTGACTGTGAAGAATAGTATTCAGTCTCTTGATTTCACCTTCTTTTTCTTGAAGAAATTTTGTTATTTTTTCATATTCATATCTTCGTAGATTCTGTTCTTTTTGTTTAAGACTGAATTCCTTTTCTTCCATATTTTTTTCTTTGTACTGTAACTTTGTCTCAATATCTTTTATTTCAGAAAATTTCCTGCTTATTTCCAGTTCTTTCTCTTCTAGATTCTGTATCACTGCTAAAGTCTCATCATCATTCTGCTTTTTGTTCAAAACTGCTTTCTCAATTACATTTTCCGGCATCCCCACCCTTTTTGCAGTTTCAATAGCATAACTGTTACCAGGTTTTCCAAATATAATATGATATGTAGGAACATGAAGTTTCTCGTTGTATTCCATAGAAGCATTTATTACTTTATCTTCAATGTACGCAAATTTCTTCAAGCCAGTATGATGGCTTGTTACAAAAGTTAAACATCCGATTTCAATAATTGCTTGAAGAATACTCTGCGCCAGGGCGCCTCCCTCTACAGGATCAGTACCTGAACCTAATTCATCGAGAATAACCATCCCGTTTTTATCTATATCCCTGAGAATTGTGCTGATTTTTTTCATATGCCCTGAAAAAGTTGACAATGATTCACTTATTGACTGATCATCCCCAATATCAGCTAAAATATTTGAGAAAAGCGGGATTGAAGAATCTTCAGAGGCAGGAATAAGCATTCCATGCTGAAGCATCATGGTTAATAATCCAACTGTTTTAACAGTAACAGTTTTACCTCCTGCATTTGGTCCGGTCATAATAACAATTCGCTTATCTTCAGGAATTCTAACAGTAATCGGTACGGCGCTGTCTCTTAACATCGGATGCCGAGCAGATTTCAAACTAAAAATTCCTGCTTCAACTTCAGGACGCTTACATTGATGAATATGCGCATAACGAGCTTTTGCATACAGTTCATCCAAGAAAGCTGTCTGCTTCACTATAAGTTCTATCTGTTCTAATGAATTCTTAATCTCATTTGTAAGCTCTTTAATGATTTTATGAATTTCCTGTCTGATTTTATCATTCTGAACAATTAAATTGTTATTACACTCAGCTAATTCAGGCGGTTCAATGTAGAGGGTCTGTCCGGAACTTGAAGTGCCTTGAATAAACCCTTTAATTTTACCTTTTTTTTGATTCTTTAAGGGAAGAACAATTCTGCCGTCAATTATTGTTGGAGAACTCTGCTGCCAGATATCCTGATATTTTTTCATAAAGTCGGAAGATACAGCAGTTCTTCGTGATTTGAGAGAATCCATTTCGTTTATCAGAGGTTTTAAACGGGGATGATTCATTTTTATTATACCAGGAGATTCAAGAGCTTTAAAAATTTCACTATTCAGTCTCTGTAAATCCGGCTGAACAATATTGAAATCAGGACAGGATAGTTCGATTTCTTCAGGAATTGTAAGTATAAAATCCATAAATTTTTTTGCAGAAGATATATAAAGCCCAATATCGTATATATTTTTTTCTTCCAGAACATATCCTGCTTTTCTAAGCAATGGTAGATTTCCAGCAATATCCGGGAAGCTGCATTCTCGTGGAAAATCCTTTATTCTTAGTATTTTGAGTATATACTGGACTCTATTCAAATGAGTTTCTAATTCATCTTTCCTGAAAAAAGCTCCCATTTCGGCAAGAAGCTTTTTCCCATCCTCTGAAAGAGCATATTCCTGCAGTTCCTCGACAACAGAATTGAATTCAAGAGATTTTTTTGCATCATCCATTATAGTTATCCCTTGGTTTCATCTTTTTTAATCTCTGCATATTAGCCCTGAGTATTGATACATAGCGTTTGTACCTGTCTTTATCAATTAAACCTGTATTTACTGCATGTTTCACTGCACATTCGGGTTCCTTATCATGCAGACATGCTGAATACTTGCATTCTGGAATGAATTGAATCATTTCAGGATAATAATATCCTATTTCATAAGATTCCATAGGGGGTATTTCTATTTCACGAACACCAGGAGTATCAATGATTTCCATGCCCTCATCATCACCAATAATGAGTTTTGAGAAATTTGTTGTATGTCTGCCTGATAAATACTTAGTTGAAACCTGAGATGTCTTTTGTTCAGCATTAGGTATCAATTTGTTGATTAAAGTTGATTTACCCACTCCGGACTGTCCGAAAAGTGCAATTCTTTTATTGAGAAAATCATTCTTCATGGCATCTAAACCTATGTTATCTAATGCAGATATATAATACACTTTAAGCCCGAGGTTTTCATATAATTCAATATCTTTTTTTAGTGTATCCAAATCTTCCTTAACTAAATCCACTTTGTTTATGATAATTGAAACAGGCTCACCCCCAGCACATAAGAGAACCCGGTCTATAAACCCCGGATTAAAGACCGGTTCCTGCAAAGAAGTAACGCAGCATATCAAATCAAAATTTGAAAAAATTGTCTGCGGAAGCTCTTTTTTTTCATTCCATCGACTAAATGCATTTCTACGTACTTCTCTCTTATGAATAATCCCTTCATTTTCAGAATTCTTTGTATATTCAACTTTGTCTCCAACAGCAAGCGGATTATAAACTTCCTGATTATTTTTCAGTATCTTCCCTTTAATCCTGCAGAGAATTTCTGTTTGATTATACTCATCCATTACGGTGAATATATTATTTATTCCCTTTATTATTGTACCATTCAATTATTGACCCTTTATGTAGTATTTCACATATATTTTCAGCAATTCACATATAATCGTTATGATTAAATTCAAAAATTAACGTTTTCCCTTTTCATTTACTGTATATGTATTTTTTATGATTGACAACTCATTCTGTATTGACAATACGAGAGTATCTGATACCTTTTATATATGTTTTCATTTAACACTTGTAAAGTAGAAGGCTGCAGAAATTTTGTTATTTCAGGTAAAGAAACATGCTTGCAGCACTGTAAAGACCCGCAAAAATGCAAGGATGACATCCTGAAAAGAATTACTTCTAAAGAGTCTCAGAGATCACTAAGTTTAGAAAAAAGTGATATACAAAATTATTCATTTCAAGATATTAAATTATATGCTTGCAACTTGTCAGGTAATATGTTTGTTGATTGTGATTTTTCTCAATCCTTTCTTCAGATGGTTTTTTTTGAGTTTTCCAAATTTATCAGATGTACTTTCAATGATATCATGAGCAAATATTGCGTATTCAGCGGATGTGAGTTTATCGATTGTGATTTTTCCGGTTCAGATATACTCCATACTAATTTTATTGGATCCCTTGGGAAAAAATGCAATTTTAATGATTCAGATTTATATTACTCCAATTTTACAAAAACACATTTAATTGAGACAACTTTTAATGACTGCAACTTAAAAAAAACTGATTTTACTGACAGCACAAGGGATCAAGTCAGTTTTAAATATTCAAATTTTGAGGAAGCCCTTTTTTCTCGGGAATAATAAGCCATATTTTGTATAAATAATGTGTATACAAGTGTGTACAAGCTAGTTATTGCTGCTGCTCATTCAAAATCGGAAGGTTAAAAAAAGATGAAAATTTTTTTCCATTTTTCAGTAACAGGATTTTCAAATTCTTATCTAATTGGACAGGAAAACGGTGGAGATGCAATTCTTATTGACCCCGGCGTTATGGATATAGAACTTCTTAAATTGATTGAAGATAATAACTATTACATTAAGTATATTCTTCTTACTCATAGGCACATAGCACACATTGAAGGAATAAAAACAATAAAAAAAATCTATAATGCTGAAATTTATGCTAATAGTATGAACATTTTAGAAGAAAAGGTACATACAATCGGCCATAATGATGTATTCAAACTTGCAGGAATTTCCATTGAAGCAATTCAGGTCCCAGGCCATTCTTCAGACTCTTTGGTATATGTAATAGATAAGGCAATGTTTACTGGAGATGTTCTCAGTTCAGGAAAAATTGGAACTACAGATTCTGAACTTTCCCGATCTCTTCTCCTTCGTTCTATACGGGAGAGGATACTGCCGCTGGATGAAAGAATGCTGATTTTCCCCGGACACGGTTCACCCACAACTTTAAAAGCTGAAAAAATGTTTAATCCAGATATTATTTTCTGCATACAGCAGCAGTTAAAGGCAATGTAAAATCTTTTTAAATCTTTCCGGCATTTCTGCTGTAAACTTTGTCATTTTTTTACTTTCAGGAAGTGTAAAACGTATGGAAAGGGCATGAAGCATAAGCGTACTCTCGTTAAATCTTTTATCTGTATTACCGTAGACAGTATCTCCCAGAATGGGATGGCCGATATATTTCATATGAAGTCTGATTTGATGTGTTCTTCCAGTATTCAGCTTAATTCTTAATAAAGAATATCCTTGGTATTGTTTTAGTACAAAGTATTCTGTATCGGCAAATTTACCCTTTTGAGAATCAGTATGAAAGTTTTTAAACTTCTTTCTATTCGACGGATCTCTTGCTATGCAAGTCTGTACTCTTCCTTTTTTCCCAGAGGGTAAATTCCCTTTAACTATAGTTATATAGTATTTTTCAACTTTTCTATTTTTAAACTGAGATGAAATGTTTTCCAGTGTTTCTGTATCTTTAGCAATTACAATGATTCCTGAAGTATCCTTATCAAGACGATGGACTATACCCGGCCTCAAATTATTTTCCGAAAATGCTTTTCGCATTTGAGCATATCTAAATAAAACTCCTTGTATAAGAGTATTATGATAATTACCGGCACCAGGATGTACGACTACCCCTTGCTGTTTATTTAAAACAAGTACAGATGAATTTTCAAAAATTATATTGAGTGATATTTTTTCAGGATGAACTTCTGTTACAGGAAGATCATTATACAGAATTTCTACTATATCTCCATCAGAAACTTTTTTTGAGGCTTTAACTATCCGGCCGTTGCAGTAAAAAACCGCAGCTCGTAAAGACAACTGACTTCTTTTGAACAAAGCTTCATTTTCGCATATATATTTATCTATTCGAATAGAGTCTCTATCCGGCAAACATACGCTGATATTTTCATAATGCTCTTTCTGCATATTAGTGTTCATAATTTATTCAGAATATTTAATTTTTTCTATAATGAAATCCGCAAGTGCAAAGACAGCAGAAAGGGAAAAAGTAAGAATAAGTTTCTCCCCTGATAACAGTTTCTCATCAAAAGAGAACTGCAGAACACTTCTATCCGAAGACTGCAAATTTTCGGTTATTTGGATTCCGATTGATGATAGAAAATAGGTAAAAGGAAGAGACCCGAAGAAAACTATTTCACCTCTTCGCAAATCTTCAATCCATGTCGAACTGTTTTTCCCTGAACTGGAGTTTCCTCTCGTATCTTCCCCAGTTCCTTTTTTCCCCTCAATATATGCATCAATTTCTTTAAAAACTGTACTCTGTTCCTTCTCTTCATTCGCACTTTCTTTATTATTTTCAATGCCGTAAAGAATAATATTAATACAGAAGATATAGAGAAACAGAAATAAAAATTTTTTCATGTATATACTCTTTCTCCAAATATTGCACTGCCTATACGGACAAGATCTGCGCCTTCTCCAATTGCAATCTCATAGTCATTACTCATTCCCATAGAAAGTTCAATAGTATCATAAGCAGGGAAATCTTTTTTCAGTTTATCACGCAGTTTCCGTAATTCTGAAAAGGAATTTCGTATTTCTGCAGGATCATTAGTGAGGGGGCCTATAGTCATAAGTCCTCTGAATTTCACCCAGTTGTAATTATCAATTAATTCCATACATTCAAAGATTTCATCATAATGATCAAATCCATGTTTAGAGGTTTCACCTGATGTATTGAATTCAAGAAACACTTCAATCTTCTTCTTCAATTTTGAAGCATGTTTTTCTATAAGCTTTAATACCTTTAATCTGTCGACAGATTCGATACATTCAGCTAATTCTACAGCTGTTCCAATTTTATTTGATTGAAGAGGACCAATAATATGGAGATGTACAGGTTTGTGGATATTTTCAAATTTATTCTGGGCTTCCTGTACTCTATTTTCTCCAAAAATTGTTAGACCGCATTTGTATGCTTCAATAACTTCTTCATAGGTTCTTGTTTTACTAACAGCAACTAAAGTTATCTCATCCGTTTTTCTTCCAGCTTTTTCAGCCGCATCAGAAATTTTCTGTAAAACTGTATTAACTCTTTTTTTCATTGTATCCATGTATCTATAGTATCAAAAAACATCGTACATGTGTATAAAAGTAAAAAATAAAATTAAAAAAGTATGCGTTATAGCAAATGAAAACAACAAAATGTATGCTTATCACATTATTGCTTATTACATAATTGATGAAGCAAAAGAAGTGAAAAAAAGCCCTCAGTTTATAACTGAAGGCTTTATGGGCGGTACAGGACTTGAACCTGTGACATCCTGCTTGTAAGGCAGGCGCTCTCCCAACTGAGCTAACCACCCGAACGATTTGGAAATTATCATAGCGGAGATCTTTTGTCAATAAGATTAAAGTCTTTTATGAAATTTATCTTTATGCTACTATCATCCAAGAAAATTATGATTTTAAAATTCTATTGAGGGATAACAATGTCTGATTCTAGTAATATGAGAAATATCGGTATCATGGCGCATATTGATGCTGGCAAGACTACAACAACAGAAAGGATTCTTTTCTATACCGGTAAAAGCCATCGAATTGGGGAAGTTGACAATGGGGAAGCTGTCATGGACTGGATGGAGCAGGAACAGAACAGAGGAATCACAATAACTTCTGCTGCTACTACCTGTTTTTGGAAGGATACGCAAATAAATATCATAGATACTCCGGGACATGTAGATTTTACAGCTGAAGTTGAACGTTCTTTACGTGTTTTAGATAGTGCAGTAGCTGTTTTTTGTGCTGTAGGAGGAGTTGAACCTCAATCTGAAACTGTATGGCGGCAAGCAGATCACTATAAAATTCCCAGAATGGCTTTTATTAATAAAATGGATAGACTCGGTGCAGATTTTTATAAAGTATTAGAAGAAATTAAAACTAAATTAAAAGCAAACCCGGTTCCTTTATACCTTCCCGTTGGAGCCGAAGCAGATTTTTCAGGAATAATCGATCTTATACATATGCGGAAAATAAATTTTGTTAAAGACTCCTTCGGCAGCACCATGGAATATGAAGATATTCCAAGTTCACTTCTTGAAACTTCAAAGAAATGGAGAGAAAAATTGATTGATTCCATCTCTCATTTTTCCGATGAAATGACTGAGTTGTATCTTGAAGGAGAAGATATTCCTGAAAACCTTATTCACAGTACTATAAGAAAAGCTTCAATACAAAGAGGGATAATTCCTGTTTTTGTCGGAGCTTCACTTAAAAATATAGGAGTTCAGCCGCTCTTGGACGGCATTGTAGACTATCTCCCTTCTCCAAGCGAAGTTCCTCCTATAACAGGATATCACTTGAAAAAAAACACTGATGTTGAAGTACCTCATGATAGAAAAGCTTATCCTCTGGCTTTTGTCTTTAAAATTCAACATGACAGAGAAGCGGGCCCCTTATGTTTTTTTAGAGTTTATTCAGGTGAAATAAAAAAAGGTGTAAGCGTCTATAATATTTCAAAACAAAAAAAAGAACGTATTAATCGTATTTTCAGAATGCACTCTAATAAAAATGAACCGCTTAATTCTTTAGCTGCAGGAGATATCGGTGTAGCAGTCGGAATGAAGCTTGCTCAGACTGGTGATACCATCGGTTCTGAAGGGATGCAGATTGAATTAGAACCGATGGACTTTCCAGAACCTGTTATT
This sequence comes from Spirochaetia bacterium, assembly GCA_021736545.1. The sequence goes on from JAIPFS010000010.1 coordinate 9,776, forward strand.
TCAGTAGCCATTGAACCTAAAACTGCATCGGATCAGGATAAATTAAAAAAGGCTTTGGAGATACTCATACGTGAAGATCCCACTTTTACCTATAAGGATGATCAGGAGACTGGACAGCTTGTGATATCAGGAATGGGTGAACTTCATATTGATGTACTTGTTTATCGAATTACCAAAGAGCTGAAGGTTGATGCCAGAATCGGTAATCCGCAGGTAACCTATCGAGAATCAATTTCCAAAGAAATTACATGGAATCAGAAATTTTCAAAAATCATTTCAGGAAAAGAGCACTCAGCGGATATTACTATTAAAGTTGAACCGAATTCTCATCCTGAAGAACATGGTAATATGTATATTTCTCAAATTAATGAGAAAAAACTACCCCGAGAGTTTGCTGATGCTGTAGAAAGGGGTATTAAAAACTCTTTTGCATCAGGTATACGCTATGGGTATCCTTCATATAATATTAAAGTAGGCTTGATAGATGCCGTATTTGATGAAATTACAGCATCCGCATTTGCTTATGAAGCAGCTGCAGCCAATGGATTTGAAAATGCCTGCAGAAACGCAAGTCCAATTCTTCTTGAACCAATTATGAAAGTGGATGTTTTTACACCTAAGGATTATGTAGGTGATGTTATGAGCAATCTTACTTCCAGAGGAGGATTAGTGGAAAGTTTAGAGAGTAAAACGTCTATTGAGCATATTAAAGCAAAATCACCTCTGGTTAAAATGTTCGGATATTCTACTTCTTTGAGGAGTATTACCCAGGGAAGAGGCAGCTTTGCAATGGAATTTTCCCATTTTGCAGAAAAAGCTGAATAAATGCTTCAAAAAGAGTTTTTAAGTAATACATTGATTGAAACAATAAAAATAACTGATTATGCATAAAAAATGACTTATAAGAACTCAAAATGGCTTTTTTAGTTGACATATAGAATAACAGGTTTTAAAGTTATCTTTGATTACCTAATACAAGTAAATGGAGGACATATGAGTTTAACCAGCGCTGATATTCGAAATATTGCTATAGTTGGACATAATGGTACTGGGAAAACCACCTTGTTTGAGCATCTGCTTTACTGCGGTGGCGTTATAGAAAAACCAGCTGAAGTTAATTCAGGAAAAACAATCAGTGATTATTCCGATGAAGAGATATCTAAAGGGATTTCCATGTATACATCCCATGGTTCAGTTTCATGGAATAATAGGAGAATTAATTTTCTTGATACACCTGGAACATCAGATTTTATCGGAGAAGTTGTTTCCGCATTTCGGGTAGCAGAAACATCACTAATTTTGGTAGATGGCCGCTCCGGCGTTCAAATTGAGACGATAAAACTGTGGAGACGTTCTGACTCAATGAATATGCCTCGATTTGTATTTATTAATAAACTAGACAGTGACAGAGCAAGTTATGAAAACACCCTTAATGATTTAAAGGAAAAGTTCAATAAAACATTTGTTCCTGTAACTATCCCTATGGGAGAAAGTTCGTCCTATAAAGGCATCATCAATCTTATCGAGAATAAAGCCTATGAAATTAAAGAAGATGGAAAAGAAACTGAATTAGATATACCGCCGGAATTTGCTGAAATGGTTGAAGACTACCGCCTTACCCTTATAGAAACCGCTGCGGAAGGAGATGATGATCTTCTTGAAAAATATTTTGAGGAAGGAACTCTGACCATAGAAGAAATACGTAAAGGTCTTTCTGAAGGCTTGAATGACAATAAAATTGTTCCGCTATTTTGCGGCAGTGCGGAAATGCATAGCGGTATTTCCTCCTTGCTGAATTTCATTTCCTATGAAGCTCCAAATCCGCAAGGTAAAATTGAAAAAATTGTTGAAGATGAAACAGAAAAGGATTTTGCAATTTCTCCTGATGGAAGCGTAATCCTTTTCATTTATAAAACTACCATAGATCAGTTTTCTGGAAAATTGTCTTTTTTCAAAATAATTTCCGGTACTTTAAGCGCTGACTCTGAATTAATGAACTGCAGTATAGGGAAAAAAGAGAAAATCAGTAAACTCTATAAATCATTGGGTAAAAAGATAATTGAAGAGAAAGAGCTGGCTGCAGGTGATATCGGAGTACTTTCAAAAATAAACAGTATCAATACAAATGATACGCTATGTGAGTCAGAACCATGTATACAGGTAAAACATCTGAATCTTCCACAGCCAGTCTATGCCTTGGCTATTTCGGCTGCTGATAAAAAATCAGAAGATAAAATGAATGATGCTTTATATCGTATTACTGAGCAGGATTTCACATTCCAAATAAACTTTAATTCTGAAACCAAGGAAAATGTTATTTCCGGAATGGGTGAATTACATATTAATACTATGCTTGATAAGGTTCAGACAAAGCAGAAAATTGAAATTCATACAAAATTACCGAAAGTTGCATATAGAGAAACAATAACAAAACCTGCAAATGCTGAATATACACATAAAAAACAATCCGGCGGACATGGCCAATATGGACGAGTTGTAATTGATGTCACTCCCCTTCAGCGGGGAGAGCAGTTTTCATTTGAAAACGTCATTAAGGGAGGATCTATTTCAAAAGGATATATGCCGGGTATTGAAAAAGGTCTTTTAGAAGCAATGGATGAAGGCTATCTTGCACATTATCCTTTAGTAGATATTGGTGTAAAAGTAATAGATGGTAAAGAACACCCTGTTGATAGTTCAGAGATGGCATTTAAACTTGCAGGTAAAGGCGCTTTAAGAACTGCCCTTGAAAAAGCAGGAGTTGTACTTCTTGAGCCCGTTATGAAGCTTCATGTATATATTGAAGATCAGTACTTGGGTGATATTCTATCAGACCTCAGCAGTAAGCGCGGACGTGTTCATGGTCAGGAGGACTTAGGCGGAGGAATTACTGTAGTTGAAGCAGAGGTGCCGCAAGCTGAAATGCTCAGATATGCTATTGATTTAAAATCAATAACATCAGGTACCGGCTCCTTTGATCTTGAGTTCGATCATTATGCCAAGGTAACAGGAAAAATCGCTGATGATATTATTCAGCAGTCAAAAGCAGCTATGGAAGAATAAAACTGGCAGCATACATACGGTGAATTAAAAGCAAGAAAAAAGAGGGTTGACATTCAGCCCTCTTCTTTTTTGCACTGTTGTTAAGTACTTTTTTTACTGTTATGGATTGTTCTTTATTTACTGCTTTCTGTAAAAAAATTCATATATGCTGTGATTCTTTTCTAATCCTTTAATTTCAAATTTTGTCACCGGTCTCCAGGAAACTGCACTGCTGCCTTTTTTTTCGCTCTCTTTATTAAAATGGGGAAAACTTGAAAATACTTTTTCAATTTGTTCAGCGTAATCTTTCCAATCAGTAACACAATATATGTAGCCGTTTCGTTTGCATTTAGGGTCAACCTCTTTTATAAAGGATTCTTGAATTAGTCTTCGCTTTACATGCTTTTTTTTAGGCCATGGATCTGGAAAGAAAATGTGAAATCCATCAATCGAATCGGCTTTAATCATGTGATTAAGAACCTCTACAGCATCATGCTGAATAATTCTGATATTTTCTAATTTTTTTTGAACAATTTCACTTAATAATTTACCAACTCCCGGTGTAAAGACTTCAATACCAATAAAGTTGATCTCAGGAAATTTTTCAGCTATCTCTGCTGCTGCATCGCCCATACCAAAGCCTATTTCAATTATTACTGGATTATCGTTTTTAAAGATTTCATTAAGTAAAAGAGCTTTTTCATTATAGGGAATACAATATATATCTGAATATTTTTCAATAATTCTTTTTTTCTCTTCAGAAAGTCTTCCTCCGCGGAGTACATAGCTTCGAATTTTTCTCAATTTACTCACCTATAACATCAAATTTACAGTAAAATATTTGTAAGTTCACTCTTACTTTCACGCTTTTCCCACTTTTACAGTAAGCGCTGTAATTTTTCAAGTATAAACAAGGATTTGTCTTTTAGAGAAATAGCTTCAGTTTTCATTAATAGGACATTGGGTTTTTTCTGGTCAATTGTAACATTCCCTCCGCTTTCCTGAATAAGCTGCATTACCTTTTCTATTGAAATATCAGCTACTTTTAAAAATTCAATTCTAACTTTACCATTTCTCTCTCTTAAAGATGATATTTTGAGTTGACGGCTCAAAACTTTAAGTTCAGCGATATAGAGCAAATTGGCCATTTCTAAGGGGATTGGACCATATTTATCATTCATTTCTGAAATTATGCGATCAATCTCCTGCTTTTCCTTAATTGAAGCAATTTTTTTATAGACATCAAACTTTATTGCTGGATCAGAGATATATGTATTCGGTATATATCCTGTATAATCGAGGTCAAGAAAAACGTCATAATCAATTTCTTCCTTCTTACTATCCGATAATTTTGAAATTGCTTTATCAAGCATTCTCAGGTACATATCCAGACCGACAACAATCATTTGACCATGCTGTTCTCTTCCAAGAATATTTCCCGTACCTCTGATTTCCATATCCTTCATGGCAATTTTGAATCCGGAACCCAAATCAGTATGTTCGGAAATTGTTTTCAGCCTTTTCATAGCTATTTCCGATAAAACTTGATTCTTAGGATACATTAAATAGGCATAAGCTTCCTTGTTTGATCTTCCTACTCTGCCTCTCAACTGATATAGCTGACTTATTCCATATCTATCCGCTCTATCAATAATAATGGTATTAACATTTGGAATATCAATTCCATTTTCAATAATAGTTGTAGACACAAGAACTTGAAATTTTCGATTTATGAAATCATGCATTTTTTTCTCAAGTTCATGTGGAGCCATTTTGCCATGGGCAAAATCAATGTAGAGTTCAGGAAGAAGTTTTCTTAAAGTTAAAACCGTTTTTTCTAAAGTAGAGACTCTATTATGCAGAAAAAAAACTTGCCCTCCTCTGTCTGTCTCATGAATAATGGCTTCACGAACTGTATCAACATTAAATTCCTCAATTATGGTTCTAATAGGGCGTCTTAATAAAGGAGGGGTTCTTAATAGGGAAATATCACGAATTTTCAGCATCGACATATAAAGTGTTCTTGGAATTGGTGTTGCTGAAAGAGAGATGCAGTCAACATTCAATTTTAGACCTTTTATTCGTTCTTTATCTTTAACACCGAAACGCTGCTCTTCATCAATTATCAGGAGTCCAAGATTTTTATATAAGATATCCTTCTGAAGAATCCTGTGAGTCCCAATCAGAATATCTGATTCTCCGCTGCCTAATGCGTTGATAATCTTTTTCTGATTTTTTTTATCAACCATTCTTGAAAGCATATCAACTTGTATGGGATAGGAAGAAAAACGATTTTGGATATTTTCATAATGCTGTTCAGCAAGAATTGTTGTAGGCGCAAGAAATGCGACCTGTTTACCATCCACAATAGCCTTAAAAGCTGCTCTAATAGCAATTTCTGTTTTCCCAAAACCTACATCACCGCAAACAAGACGATCCATCGGTTCAGGTTTTTCCATATCAGTTTTTACATCATATATACAGGATAACTGGTCTTCAGTTTCTTCATAAGGAAAAGCTGCCTCAAATTCTAACTGCCAGTCAGAATCTTTTGAAAAACTGAAGCCTTGAGCTCTTTCTCTTTTTGCATACAGCTCAATCAAATGTTTTGCTAGATCTTCAACAGATTTTTTTACTCTCTGTTTTTTTGATTCCCAGGTTTTCCCACCCAATTTATCTAATCTTGGTGGTGTTCCCTCTTGTCCAATATATTTCTGAAGAAGGTTAACTTGCTCTATAGGAATAAATACATTCTCACCTTCAGCGTATTCAATTTTTATGTAATCCCGTTCTCGCCCTGCAGCATTAATTCGCTCTATTTTTCTGAATATGCCGATCCCATATTCAAGGTGAACAATATAATCATCTGACTGTAATTCTATAAAAGTATCAATGGGTTTTGAAGCTGAATATTTCAAATTAGTTTTATAGCGTTTTTTTCTTCCGAAAATTTCATTTTCGCTGATGGCTATGAGTTTACCGTCAGGTAAAGAGAAACCGCTGGATATTTCATCTATATGTATTTCAACAGCTAAATCTCGGAGAAGATAGGATAATCGGTTCTGCTGATGTTCAGATCCAGCAAAAATATGAATAGAAAACCCTACATCCTGCAGATTTTCAATTTCCTCATTGAAAAATGATATGTTGCCGAAAAAAGAACGCGGACCCTGCATATTAAGCTTCAAATCCACATTTTTCTGCTTATCAACATCAATAAATTGAATGTGCTGTTTCTCGCTTTTTATTAGTACATCGTAATCTAATAAAATCTTGTCCAGCTTCTGTGGGGACAAGTTATCAAGTAATGCTTTTCTATAAGCTTCCCGCCCCTCTTTCTGCAAAGACTTCCAATTGTTCTCAAGGGATGTTTCTCCATAAAAAAGCAAGCAGTCTATCCCGCCGGAAATTATTTCCCAAATATATCCATTTGTAAGCTTACTATTTTCTTCAGTTTCATACCTGTAGGGGAAAACTTCAATTCCTTCAGATTCCTGCGGCATTGTATTCTGCGAGAGGGGATCATATTTACGAATAGAAGATATTTCATCCCAATTAAAGACTATGCGGAACGGAGAATCTGTACCTGGTGGAAAAATATCAAGAACTTCTCCCCTCATGGTGAATTCTCCTTCTATAGTTGTCCTCGGAACTCTGTAATACCCCATTTCTGATAGTTTTCCGGGAATATCCATTCCGCTTACATCCATTTTCTTCTTGATCATAAAACTGTTATCGACATAATTGTCTATCCCTTTCAATGGATAGATCAAACCCCGAAGAGAAGAGAAAATGATAGTGTTCTTTTTATGCAGAATATCATACATACTGTCAATTTGTTCAGAACTTAGAGAATTATCATTTTTATAAATTGAAAGTATTGACTTCCCGTTAGAAGGGAAAAGAACAGATTCT
>JAIPFS010000011.1 GCA_021736545.1 Spirochaetia bacterium
AATATTGCTACATCGCAAACATTTTTCGCATACTCACAGACAACATGAGCACTGTTTTCCTGAAACCAAACTGAATCTCTCTGATTTAAAATAAAATCTTTCTGCTTTTTCATATAGTACCTCTTATAAAATGTTTTTTAGTAATTTCCTTCATTTAATTCAATAAATCAGCAATATGTACGTCACTTCCTAATCGACTTTCAATTGAAGATAAATCCGTTATTAATTCAGCAGGTATAGGTATTCCATTATCCCTCCTGCTTTTCTCTATCTTATACTCTATTTCACCAGGAATTATTTGTTCTGCCTCCGGATCTGTCATTGGAGTTGCTTTTATCATTCGAACCCACTCATGTATTCGCTTTTCATAAGTTTCCCTTGATTGAAATAAAGTGGGATCGATAACTATGAACACGTGTGAAGTTTCACTAGTTTCTTCAGCATGTTTATACATACTCTTTAAATTCTGTAAAAAGGGGCCGCTCGATAAAACCCCTGTAATAATGTCAATAAAGAGAGATAGTCCAAGCCCTTTATGCATTCCGACAGGAAGGAGAATACCTGCAAAACCCTCAAAGGGATCATCAGTTGGATTCCCATTTTTATCTACTGCCCAGTTTTTCGGAATTTTTTCACCTTTTTTCTGAGCTAAGAGAATCTTCCCTCCAGAAACAGCACTCATAGAAATATCCAGTGAAAAAGGATAAGGCTGACCAATTGGTGCTGCCAAAGCAATAGGATTATTCCCTGTAACAGGCAGTTTACCTCCCGGCATACCGATATTCGGCATTACATTTGTTGCCGTAATACCTATTAACCCTTTTTCTGCAGCTTTTCGAGAAAAAAGTGATGCAGCACCAAAGTGATTGCTGTTTTTTACTAATACAAAACCAAGACCAAAGCTTTCAGCTTTTTTTACAGCTGCTTCCATTGCTTTTTCAGCAACCACATATCCAAGCCCTTTATCCCCGTCAAGAAGAGATACGGGGCTATGCAGCTTTTTATTATTTTCAATCTCCTGTATTTCAGGTCTAGGCTTAACCGCTCCATTTAATATACGTTCCAAGTAGACGGGAGTTCGAAGAATACCATGAGAATCAACACCCCATAAATTTGTCTTTACGGTACATTCTGCACAAATCTCAGCATCCGCATCACTCATCCCAGTCTTAGCATACAAGTTTTTACTATAAGACATTAAATTATCAGCAGTAATATAGCTTGCTTTTGTATTCATAAATTAGTTACTCCCCTTTCTTACCCTTTTTACGGCTTGCACAATACGTTACGTTTTATTATAAGAAAAAATTCCAGAAACCTAAAATGATTACGTAGTCTCTACTATAAACCAAAAAAACCAGGTTGTCTACAACTATCTTTTAAAAAATATTACTGAAATAAAAATTTCGGAAATTTACTTCTTTATGCTTATGTAATTATTTACTTAATATATTGCTTGAATAAGAATAATAGCAAAAATATATTTTGTTATACAGTATATTTTTATATTTTCCGTTCCATCTGATATCAGTTTCACATAAAATTCACATAAAAATTCTTCTTGACAAATGATAAATCATCTTTTATTAATGAATACGTTGTCATAATTTCTAATAAATTTTAAAAGGAGAAAAAAATGAAGAAGGTTCTATTTTTAGCAATTTGTTTTACAATTTTAACTGGAATGGTCTTTGCACAGGGAAATGATGAGAATGGAGGTCCAATAACAATTAAAGCTGGACATGGACTCCCAGAAGAGACAAGCCTGGGACTTGGTTTTACAAAATTTAAAGAACTTATAGAAGAAAGCTCAAATGGAGAAATATTAGTAGAAATTTATTCCAATGGACAGCTTGGAGGGGACAGAGAGCTTACTGAGTCCCTACAGCTTGGAAATGTTACCATGACAGCTGTTTCAGCTACCAATTTAGCTACCTTTGCTAAAGAGTTCTTTGTACTCGATTCTTTCTTTATGTTTGATTCAAGAGAGCATGTTTATAAAGTTTTAGATGGAACTGCTGGAGATAAAATGCTTAACGCTTTAAGTTCAAAAAATATTGCTGGTTTAGGATATTGGGAAAATGGTTTCCGCCATCTAACCAACAGCAAAAGATCAGTTCAGACTCCAGAAGATATGACTGGAATAAAAATGCGCGTCCCCGAAAATCCAGTTCAAATTGCTGCATGGAAATCAGTAAATGCCGGTCCCACTCCAATGGCTTGGGGAGAACTATTTACTGCACTTCAGCAGAAAGTACTTGATGGCCAGGAATGTACAATGGAAAATATTGAAAAAATGAAATTTTATGAAGTACAGCCATTTATTAGTCTTACAGGACATAAATACAGCCCTTATGTAGTAATTATGAATAAAGAATTCTACGATGGCTTGTCTGAATCACATAGAACACTTGTTGATCAGGCATTAGAAGAGACAAGTACTTACCAAAGAAACGCTGCTGAAGAATTAGAGAAAGAGGGCTTGGAAGTTGTTAGAAAGGCAGGAAATACAATAACAGAAGTTAGTCCGGAAGCAAAGGCAGAGTTCAGAAATTTAATGAGTACATCTCAAAGTCTGGTAAAAGAAAAAGCGGGCGAAGATATGTTTACAATTTTTCTTGATGAAGTTGAAAAAAACAGATAATACGTAATAATTGAAAAACCGAGTTATTTTATTGAATGGGAGAAACAAGCGTGTTTCTCCCAGCTTGTGTTTTATGTAAATCAAAAGGATCATTATTATGAAAAAAATTTTAACATGGCTAGATGATTACTTTGAATCAATCTTCATGGTTCCGCTTTTATTTTCCATGAGTATTATTATTGGTATACAAGTATTTATGCGCTATGTAGCGAAAAACTCATTAGCTTGGTCTGAAGAAGTTTCACGATATATGTTCATCTATCTCATGTATTTTGGTATAAGCTACGGCGTTCGGAAAGGAAGACATATTCGAATACTTGTATTTACAAATTTATTCAGTCTACGCGTGAGAAAAACTCTTATGCTGATTTCTGATATTCTGTTTCTAATTTTTGCAGTTATCATTACACTTCAAAGCACTGAGGTCGCTCAGCTAATTGCGAGATTAGGACAGATAACAGCTTCAACAGAGATTTCTATGTCAGTTGTCTACTCTGCAGTGCCAATAGGCTTCACGCTTGTATCAATCAGACTCATACAGAATCTAGTTTATAAAATACGAAACTTTTCTTCACCATTTGAAACATTTAATCATAGACCAATGCATGGAATAAAAAATACTATACCCGCCGTCGGAAACTCAGGGGAGGATAAATAATGACATCAGTAATATTATTTGGAGGATTTATCCTATTTTCTATGTTAAGCGTCCCTATCGGCATATCCCTGGGACTTGCTGTTATGGGTACAATATTTTACAGCGGTATTGTTGATATAACTTTCTTCGCACAGGGACTAACAACAGCAATGGATTCTTTCCCCCTTATGGCTGCAGTTTTTTTTATACTAGCCGGGGATCTCATGGGAAAAGGGGGTATTTCTAAACGACTGCTTAAGGTAGCAGACGTATTTTTTGGTCATCATACAGGAGGTTTGGCTTTAGTTACCGTTGTTGCCTGTATGTTTTTTGCGGCAATCTCCGGTACAGGATCGGCAACTGTAGCAGCTATAGGTACTATGGTTATTCCAGAAATGACTAAAAAAAACTATGATAAAGGGTTTTCGTCAGCATTAATTGCCTCATCAGGTAGTATTGGAGCTATGATTCCCCCAAGCATAACAATGGTAATTTATGGAGTAACTGCAGGAGTTTCGATAACTGCAATATTTCTAGCTGGTATTTTACCTGGGATACTAGTCGGAATATCCCTAATGATTTATTCATATATCATCTCAAAGAAAAATGATTATAAAGGCGAGGATAAAAGATACAGCTTAAAGGAGAAACTATCAGTCATAAACGAAGCTAAATGGTCTTTATTGGTTCCGGTAATCATACTTGGAGGTATTTACGGCGGTATTTTCACCCCAACTGAAGCGGCTGCTGCAGCAGTTATTTACGGCTATATAATAGGAGTTTTTGTATACAAAGAAATTAAGCTGGTTGAACTTCCGGATGTTATCCTTCGTTCCGGATTAATTACTGCAACGGTTCTTGTAATCATTGGAACATCGGCAGGTTTCGGCAGAATTTTAACACTTGAACGAATTCCTGAATTAATTGCTAACTTTATTGTCGGTGTTTCAAGTAATAAATATATAATTTTTATTCTTATTAATTTATTACTCCTTGCTGTCGGAACATTCATGGAGACTTTAGCTGCTGTTATCATCTTAACACCCATCCTCCTGCCAATTGTAACAGCTTTAGGTATGAGTCCTGTACAATTTGGAATCATCATGGTTATAAATTTGGCAATTGGCTTTGTTACACCTCCTCTAGGTGCTAATCTCTTTGTCTCCTGTCAGATTTCCGGAGTTTCATTTGAAAGAATATCTCGATCAATTATTCCTTTTATATTAGTTATGGCAGCAGCTTTGATGCTGATAACATTTATTCCTGAGATCTCCATGTTTCTACCTAATTTGTTAATGAAATAGAAATAATAAGCTATTGGATTCGCTGCAGTTTCAGTTTCTATCTGCTTTTGCATGAATTTACTGAATATTATTAATCAATACGTAATTGAAATTGAAGCCGGAAAATCAGTGATTTTCCGGCTCTTGTGACTAGCCTGAGGATAGAGTTCTGTAACTGCGGCGCCGACATATCACTCTCATGATGCTCTGCATCTAGTCTCTTCGGTATTCCGCTTGGGAATCCTCGCTCTTTTGGAAGCTTTAACTGCCTTGCTGCTCGCACCATGTCATCAGGCACTAGAGCTTATACTCATCAGCCGCTTTGAACATTGCCTTTAAGTTGGCAATCGGCACCTGATTCACAGATCCTCCCGCAGCCAGAACGCACTTATTGTTGCCGCCGAAAGACTTCAGGACCTCTACACATTTGTCGTAGGTCTCTTCCTCGGTCCATTCCTGCATCTCAAGCGGGTTCAGGCCACCAAGCAAGGTAACCTTACCACCAGTGAGCTTCAGGGCATCAGCAGGAGAGATCTCAGGAAGATACTGCCAGGCAACCATACCGGAGTCGGCAATTGCAGGAGCCACATGACGAGCAGTTGAATCGTTATGAAGCCATCGCTGGGTATTGGGAAACTGTTCAAAAAGCCTGTGATAACCAGGAAGAATGATATCACGGTACATTTCCTCGCTCAGGAATGCTGAGAGGTCATCGGCAAGGAAAATGTGGTGCAGTGAGCCGAGTATTTTTTCCTGGGCTTTCATAAATCTAATCTGGGTCTCGATAACCACATCAAGGATTTTTGCAACTAGATCAGGTTCCATAATCGTATCAGCAGCGAAGTCGCTAATCCCCCTGATGCTCGCTCCCACGGTGAATGGACCCATAATCGGGTGAGGATTGATCCTGTAGCCCTCAGGGCAGTGATCGACCATATACTCCAGAGTCTTCAAGGCTTGTCCCATGTAATTGTCCCCGTAGGGGTCAGCCGGCTCCAGCCAGTCCACATCGCTGAAAGCTGCGGCTGATGCAATCTTCGGATTCGGATGCACAGAAATGAAACCGTAGTCATCGAAACGTACGATCCCTCCGAGTCCGCTGGCTTCAGCAACAGCGCCCATATCCGGTACCGGATTACCAATACCATCGATTTTCTCCAGGGCTTCGAGCTGGCATTCAAGTGTCACTTCCGGATTATGGAAATACTGATCAAGGTCTACGCCCGTAATCGACCTGAAAAAAGGGAAAGTATAGAAGTTGAATACTGCATGACCATCTGAGCTTTTTGCAGTAATGCTCTCTTTCAAACGCCTGAAATTCCGTTCTCTTAATGTTGACATAATTACTGATTGTTCCTCTCTTTTCTTTTTATAAAAAATTTTAGTAAGAAATCAAGTGACTACGTATTCGCTTTTATGCTATATCATTCTTGAGCAGAAGTCAACAATATTATGCACTTGAGTTACCTGGCAACTTCCTAGTCATCAGAATGCGGATGAATAAAATAGGCAAGTTGAATATACTCAGAGTATTTTTCTTAAGAAATGAACACAATAGACCAATAACTCTTGATGAACTTGTAAATTGATGCAGCTTAAGCAAACAGCACTTCATTCGTTCTTTAAAAAATGTTTTCCGAGAAAACTACTGAATGCATAACCTTATATGAATTGAAAAAGTAATGAAAAAAGCTGCTTGTTAACAAGCAGCTTTTTTCTCCAAAGAAAATAACATGTAAAATACCTATAAGTATATAAATTATACAAATTCTAGTAATTTTTCATTGCTTTCAATTTACGCATTTTCTTCATTTGTTTTCGTTCGAGAGCTTTTTTCTTTCTGTTTTTGATTGTAGAGGGTTTTTCAAAGAACTCTCTTTTCTTCCACTCTCGTACAATTCCCTCTTTTTCAACCATTCGTTTGAATTTCTTGATTGATTTTTCTAAAGGTTCATTGTCATCAACTCTAACGTAAGCTATAGTAATCACCCCCTCGGATAGTAGTTACAACTGTATTTTACGTATTACATACTGTTTGTCAATACGGTATCCGCATTTCGAGTAATATCAAGAATAGTAAGCTGCAGTGTCTCCTGCTGCTTAAAATAATTTTTACCTAATCTGAACAAAATATCCACCCTTTCTCCGGATGTGAAATCCTCAGGGACTCTATCTGCAGCCCGCCAAAAAACTGCCGGCCATTTATGTTTACCAGTACTAATCAGCAGACGGAGGTGGAGAGGTTTAGTATTACCCATCTCTGTCATCTCCTCTATCTCTACATCTCTTACCATAAAAATAAGAGGCGGATGGTCTTCCCCGTAGGGTTCAAGTTTCTCAACTATGTGAATTAAGTTTGGATTAACATATTTTTTAGGGAGTTCAGCATCAATTTCATATGTAGCGACAGTGTCCTGAGGTTCCACAAAAGCTATTTTTTCTTTGACTCGGCTTATAAATTTCTCCATGTTTTCATGCGGAAGACTGAAACCTCCAGCACATTGATGACCACCGTAATCAAGAAGAATATCATCAAATTTGCTGAGAAAATCTTTTACGTGAAACTCTTTGCTGCTTCTCATAGATCCAATGAGCTTATCTTCAAGATGAGCAATAACCATAGCCGGTACATGAAAATTGTTCATCAGTCTTGAAGCAATAATACCTGTTATGCCCCTGTTAAGCTGTTTATCATCGACTACTATCAAGCGCTCTCCGGAGTCCTCGAAACTTTTTCCTGCTTTAGGATAGAGCCTGCTCCATGCATCTTCGCCTAATTTTTTTCTCTTCTTGTTAAGGTTCACCATTTGGTCAATTAAAGTTTCCTGTTCAGCTTCATCTTTACTTAAAAGCATTTCAACAGCAAGTTCAGGGACACCCAGTCTCCCTGCTGCATTCCAAATCGGAGAAATCTGCCATCCAATATCAGTGGTCGATAACTTCTTTTCCAGAAGTTTCCTCTTATATAGGAAAGTTCTCAGTGATGGACGCTCATGAGCATTCAGAACTCGAAGCCCGTATTTAATTAAAATACGGTTTTCATCTTTCATGGGCATTAAATCGGCTACCGTTCCAATAGCTACAAGATCAAGAATTTTTATAAATTCTGATGAGAGCTTAGGATATTTTCTATACATATAAGCTTGGAAAACATTTAAAAAAACATCAATTTCCAGCGGTCGTTCCTGATAGTACCGTTTAGCTTTACTCATTCTGTCAAGCTGCACCAGACTATTTCCCTTCAGGGAAGGAAAAAACTTCCAAATTTCATCTGCCGTTTCAAGTAAACCGATTTGGGTATTTTTACCGAAAGCCTGCTTCAGTAAACTGATCTCCTGTTCCTGATCGTACACAAATATTGGTCGATCAAGAAGAAACTCCCAAAGACGAGACTGTTCGGCAGGGAGTACTCCGGGATTGACTTCCTCGATAACCCGATCAATTTCGATCATATTCTCCAGCTTTACTGCCTCTATGATAACAGTTTCATTACCTGGACGGGCATGCAGAAGAACAATTTCCTGCTGATACAATTCTGTTTGCGAAAAATTCAAGGCCCAAATAAATTTTGCTGCTACCCCGCAGCCGGCTAGATTTTTAAAAGGATACCCTGATCCCTCAATTTTAGGATCAATTACGGCCACTGCAGGGGGAAGAATTTCAGAAGACAAGTGGTGATCAAGGATAACTGTATCTATCCCTAACTGAGCAGCATAAGCAACTTCTTCAACATTGGTTATGCCGCAGTCAACAGTAATTATCAGCGTCCCGCCTTCCTCTGCAAACGCATCAACACCCTCTTTTGTTAGACCGTATGGTTCATCTCCTGCAGGAAGTCTCCAGCTTACATTCAAACCTTCTTCATCCAATCTTTCTTTGAGCAGGATGGTTGATGTCATTCCATCAACATCTCTATCACCGAAAATACGAACATTTTCCTGTTCCTGCTTAGCAAGCAATATTCGCTCTACGGCAATATCCATATCTTCAAACAAGAAGGGGTTATGAAGATAAAGTATGTCATGCTCAAGATAAAACTTAATGTTCTTTCCCTGAACTATATTTCTTCTAGAAAGAATAGATGCTGTAATTAAATCAATGTTATAATTCTCATGCAGACTCTTTACTAATGATTTATCAATTTCCTTTTTATACCAGCTGGCTTTCTTCATTCGTTTTTTTTCCATAACATATTTTCCTGCAGACGTGTATATACTGCACCCCGGGAGGTCAGTTCAGATAAAAAGAGTACAATACGGTCAACTTGAAAACTTTCCTGCAGGTCTTTTTTACTGAGCAGTTTCAACTCATCAATTCTTTTTTTATAAGAAACGGGTATAGATACACTCTTCTTAATTCTACCTAGGGTAATATGGGGAGAAAACTTCTTTCTCTCTCTTACATTCAGTAATTTCCCAATTTGCTTATGCAGGGATCTTAACATATCTTTTCCCTCAATAATAGGGGAAATTATGACCCGAGGGTACCCTTCTTTGGGAAAGCTGCTAATTCCTGAATAGGTGACAATAAAATCCCTATACTGAGAGCTTATTGTATTCATAACTGTTTTAATATTCAGCAAATCAGTTCCGCTGCATTCTCCTAAAAAAGCTAAAGTAATATGCAGTCCTTCTCCACTGGAAGATTTAATATATCGGGGATCATCAATATATTGAATTTTTTCCATGAGGTTTTTTCTATTCTTCTCCGGTACGGGTACAGCAATAAACAATCTCATAAAAGACCACTTTTAACGGTATTCAAGGACTGATCTGATACTAAATCCATCCAGTTGATGAGAAGCTTTTTCAAATACTCCTCTGCTCTGGAGCTTACATAAACATTCAATGCATCATTAAAACTCATATCTTTTGTATAAATCAAATACTTTCTAGCGGCAGGATATAAGACCAATTCATCAACATTCTGCTTGTGAATTTCACAAACCATGGCAGGAATATTCTGATCAAGGACAAGATTATCATCAATAAAAAATTTCCTGCCGCATTCGGCACAGTAATCTAAATCGGGACTTATAAAACCAGAAATGCTTAAATAGCGCCATATAAATTGTATCATTATTCTGTTTCTCTTTTCATCCTCCGATAATGAATTCAGAGCTCCTTCCAGGAGTTTATACAAAAGCTGATACTCCCCTCCTCCTACATAGGTCTTCAGAAGTATTTCTGCAAAAAAGGAGGCGCTGTAGAGCATCTGAATGGAACCCCTGATATACTCTCGATAGTTATCAGCTGCAATATCATCAATTTTATATTGACTTCGCATAGGGTTATAATAGAGAAAACATTTTCCAGAGATGAACTGGTTAACACTGCCTGTCAATTTCCCTTTTTTTGCACCATAGGCAGTCGCTGTTATTATTCCATATTCAGGAGAAAGAAGCTGAACAAGTCTATGCTGAGATGCTGTTTTTTTTACTGCCAGTATGATCCCTTCTGTTTGTATATATCTGGACATAAGACTATCATAAGAAAACTTTTTCAGGTTGTACAGTAGTCTAATCTGGAAAGACGACGGTATGTCCTGAAACTCATTTTTTGAGAAACCGGTATATTCATCAGTATGTTGAAGGTATATCGAAGACATTTCGATGGATTACACCCATTTGTAGCCAATTCTAGCGACTTTACGACTACATTCTGGGAGATTACCATAAGGTATGGATTATTTTATCAGTTCAATAATATCATGCATCATCATATCAGGAGCAGGCAGTGCTGAAATTGATAGCGAATTTATCCATTATCAGCAATATGACAGCTCATGCGGGTTTGCAGCTATCTCCACCTATCTTTCCTGCTGGTGGGATTTATCGATAGACGAAAAAGATCTCTTGGATGACTTCTTCGATTTTTCTGAAGAGTTAGAGAAGGAAAATTCAAAACTAACATATGCCGTAACATTTTCAGATATGAAAACAATTTTACTTGAGCAAGGCTTTGCTGCTATGGGATTCAAGCAGAATTTTTCCGAACTGCAGGGAAGCCTTCAGAAATATGGACCTGTGATTATCTATGAGGAAACTGAACAGGGCCATTTTTCCGTGGTAATTGATATTCTGCCGAGTCATGAAGATGGACTGAGCCATGGAAGTGGACAAGTCGTAATTCTTGCAGACCCTGATACTGGAATTGAGTACTATCAAAAAGATGAATTCACCTCTTTCTGGGAGAGATTTTCTCTTCTTGCTAAACCATTTGATCAGGATGCACATACACAAAGATCACCAATAGAATTAAGGAAAACATATGAATATTTTAAGACATTTTCCCGTACTTTTTATAAATCACTTTAATATACTAATAAGAAAAAGAATTTTGACCTGCAATGGGATGCTCTGCCGTGTTATATTACTTTGTATATGCAGTACATTTCCCTTATCTTATATATACGCAGATGCTGAAGAACATGAATTCAGTTTTTCAGTAAGTGTTAATCCCTCAGCTCCAGGAGTACAGCCAGTACAATTAAGTTCTGATGTTCAATTATCTCTTTTAGAGAAAATGGATCTTTTCCTGCAGACCAAGACGCCGACCGAGACTCTGAGCAGTGTTTCTGCTAATGGAAATACTGAAAAATCAGGACTCTTCTTAATGCATATTCAGAATATCGGTATTGCAATTACTAGTACTGCTTTAGATTCAGGTTTGAAAACCAGAGACTACAAAACAAGTGGAGGTTTCACAAGGTTGGAGGAAATATATCTTCCTTTTATTAAATTCGGGATTATGCAGACAAAAGAGAGTCCTCCGTTTTCCTTCATTCTTCAAAATCAGTTAAGATTAACTCTGCCCTACACCTTGGAGTTGATAAATCAGTTTACGATTCTTGAAGTTATTAACAGAGAAATTGGTATTTCATCAACCTTTTCCTTCAACCTTGAGACTTTGGACAGTACATTCTCTTATGAAACACTAAAACAGTACCCCCATATTTCTGGAAGTTCAAATCTACTTCTGCAAATATCATTTATTGAAGAAAACACTCGACATCATTTCGGTTTTTCCTTATCTTTTTTACAGATGGGTGTTATTCCCCGAATACACTATTCGTATTCTGTAAAACTATAAAAGCGTTTAACACAAAAACAGAATATCTTCAGGGAATACAGTTATTGTAATACTTTCATCTTCATGAAAGTAATCTAAACACATACAAAGATAAAACAAGATATTTAAGCTTGGAGGAAAATATGCCCGAATTGCAAGAAATTGTCCCTGCAGAAAAAATACTGCCGCAAAGACTGCTGGTTCTCCCTTTAGTCGGCAAACCCATTTTTCCGGGATTGTTCACACCTTTAGTCATAGAATCAGAAGATGACATCGATATAGTTAATAAATCTATGGAAGGTGATAATCTCATCGGCTTAGTTCTTACTCGGGATGATGAACAACCGGATTATTCTTCCGACGGTTTATTTAGCATAGGAACTGCAGCAAAAATTGTAAAAAAAATAAATCTGCCAGATGGTGGTATAAATATATTCATATCTACAATTAAGCGGTTTAAAATTGTAAAATTTTTACAGGGAGTTAAGCCGATTACTGCAGCAGTTGAATATTTGGAGGATAAAAATACAGAAGCCTCTGATATTCAAGCCTACACCCGATCTTTGCTGACCGAGATGAAGCAGTTGTCAAAAGACAATCCTCTTTTTTCTGAGGAAATGCGTTTGAATATGGTTAATATCGATCAGCCGGGGAAAATTGCTGATTTTATTACATCTATTATGAATATTGACCGCTTGGAACAGCAGAAAATACTTGAAACTCTTGATATTCAAAAACGCATGGAACAAGTGCTGGTTTTTATAAAAAAAGAACAGGAACTGATGAAAATCCAGCAGAAAATACAGAAAAGGATCAATGATAAAATTGAAAAAAACCAGCGTGAATATTTTCTCAAGGAGGAGCTCCGTGCCATTCAGCAGGAACTAGGTTTAACGAGTGATCCGAAAAGCAGTGACTACAACAGATATAAAGAGCTGTTTGATAAACTCCCTTTGAACGAAGAAGCTCGGGAGCAGGTAAATAAGGAGATGGAAAAATTCCAGCTCATGGATCCTAACTCTGCGGAGTTCACTGTAACAAGAAATTATTTAGAAATCCTCTCCAGTCTTCCTTGGGGAAAAGCCTCTGAAGAGGATTATGAAGTCAAAGAAGCAGAAAAAATACTTGATGAAGACCATTACGGACTTGAGGATGTAAAGAACCGTATTATTGAGTATCTTGCAGTGCGAAAACTTAAAAACGATACAAAAGGTTCCATTATTTGCCTTGTCGGTCCTCCTGGAGTGGGTAAAACTTCTGTAGGAAAGTCAATTGCCAGGGCACTGAAAAAAGAATTCTTTCGCTTTTCCGTCGGTGGAATGCGGGACGAAGCAGAAATAAAGGGACATCGCAGAACCTACATCGGCGCTATGCCTGGTAAAATTATTCAAGGTTTACGAATTGTAAAAACAAATAACCCGGTATTTATGGTTGATGAAATTGACAAAATGGGAAGCTCTTTTCAGGGAGATCCCTCCTCTGCCATGCTGGAAGTTTTGGATCAGGAACAGAATCATGCCTTTCGTGATCATTATCTTGATGTCCCCTTTGATGTATCAAACATTCTTTTTATTGTTACTGCCAACACATTGGATACAGTTCCTCGCCCGCTTCTTGATCGGATGGAGGTTATTCGGCTATCAGGCTATATTACAGAGGATAAAATTGAGATCGCTAAAAAATATCTGATCCCGAAAACGGTAAAGCGCAACGGCTTGCTGCGGAAGCAGATTAAATATCCAGTTAAAACTTTGCGATCAATAGCTGATGAATATGCCCGGGATGCAGGGATGAGAAATTACGAAAAATCTCTGGATAGGATCCATAGAAAGATTGCTAGAAAGCTTATTCTTGAAAAGCCGGAATTCCCAATCTCAATCCAGCCAGAAAATTTGGAAGAATATTTAGGCAAACCAATTTTTCGTGAAGATGAAATAAAAAAAGCATCTAAACCGGGAATGGCCATCGGACTAGCCTGGACAAACTATGGAGGCGATACTCTGCTCATTGAAGCCATCAATATAAAAGGTAATGCTCAGATAAAATTGACTGGTCAAATGGGAAATGTCATGCAGGAATCTGCAAATATTGCTTATAGTTATATAAGACATATAGCTAAGGATTATGGTATCCCAAAGAATTTCTTTGAAAGCAATACTATTCATCTGCATATTCCCGAAGGAGCAACTCCAAAAGATGGTCCTTCAGCGGGCGTTACCATGGCCAGCACACTCTTTTCTCTGGGGAAAAATAAAAAGATAAAAGACAGGCTGGCTATGACAGGAGAACTCTCTCTGGGGGGGAAGGTACTTCCCATTGGTGGTCTGAAAGAAAAAGTTATTGCTGCGAAACGGAACAAAATTAAAGATATTATCATACCTATACATAACAAACGTGATCTTTCAGAAATTCCAGAACACGTTAAAAAAGGGATAACCTTCCACCCTGTTCAGAGAATGGAGGAAGTAATAGAGATTGCTTTCGGCAGCAGCAGAGGAAATTAGTATGGAATTACTTGCTCCCGCGGGAAATTTAGAAAAATTGTTCTATGCTTACACCTATGGTGCTGATGCTGCATATATAGGCATAAAAAATTTCTCTCTTAGAGCAAGGGCTGACAATTTTTCCTCTGAAGAGTATAAAGATATCAAGGCTGTCAAAGGTGATGGAAAACTATTTGGAGCCTTGAATATTTTTTTCCAAAACAGTGATATACAAAAGCTGGAAGAAAATATTGACTACATATCTCAATATCCCCTGGATGCATTCATAATTAGTGATCTAGGAATTCTGAAACTCCTGCAGAAACGATTTCCTTCTATCCCTCTTCATCTCAGCACCCAGGCAAATTGTATAAATGCCGAATCAGCAAAAATATACAGGGATCTTGGATTCAGTCGTATCATTTTAGGACGAGAAACTCCTCTTCGAGAAATCAGCTTCATAAGAAAAGCAGTCCCTGATGTAGAACTTGAAGTGTTTGTCCATGGAGCAATGTGCTTGGCTTACTCAGGGCGCTGTTTTCTAAGCAGTTACATGGCAGGCAGAAGTGCCAATCAAGGAGACTGCTCTCACTCCTGTCGATGGAACTACAGAGTTCTGGAAGAAGAGAAGCGTCCAGGTGAATATTACCCTGTTGCAGAAGGTGAAAACTTTACTTCAATTCTCAGTTCTAAAGATCTCTGTATGATTGATTATCTAAAAGAGCTTAACGATACTGGTGTTGATTCACTGAAGATTGAAGGCAGAATGAAATCTCTTTACTACACCTCTGTAATAACGAGGGCTTATCGTAAGGCTATTGATGCTTTAGAGTCCGGCGCTTCAGCTTCCTCCTGGAAACCGTACAGAGATGAATTGGAAAAGGTAAGCCACCGTGAATTTTCAACGGGTTTCTTTTTTAAACCTGAAGACATGAATGAAACAACTCAAAAAAGCTACACCCGTGAATATATGTTTTTAGGAACCATAGGGAAACAACTTGATGCTCAACGCTATGAAATACATGTTAAAAATCAAATAAAAACTGAAGAAGATTCTTTAGAATTTATTGGACCGGATATCCCCTTTATTAGAGATTCTTCCGTAAAACTTTTTGATGAAACAAATGCTCCTGTAAGAAAAGCTGACCATGGAAAATATTATACAATTCAGTCATCAGTTCCCATAAAACCAGGATTTATTGTACGAAAAAAAATACACCGGTAAAGCTGAAATAGCTGAACCGGCGTACTTTTTCTCATGATCTAATGATTTTTTACTAGGCAGAGTGAGCAGCTATTAGATTCAGCAGCATATTCTGCCTATTTTTCTGTAAAATACTCTTTCAGGAGTTGTAAATCCAAATCCGGATAGAGTGTATATTCATTCAACAAGGATAAAATTCGTTTTCTTGCTGCTTCAATGACAGTTGCATCTATGACATATTTAGCTTTACTAGGTTTTCCAGCATTTTTACCTTTAGTTAAGATTTTAGGAGATGTATTGTTTAGAACAAGTTTTATGATTGAGGCAATTTCTTTCATTTGGTCACTTCCCATCCCCAAAGTAGTAACAGCAGGAGTTCCTATTCTTAATCCGCTGGTATACCAGGGACCGTTAGGATCAAAGGGCAGCGCATTTCTGTTTAATGTTATGCCGCATTCCCGCAGAACACTTTCAGCCTGTCTTCCGTTTATTCCAAATGGACGTACATCAAGCAGCATAAGATGGTTATCTGTTCCATTTGATGCAACAGGAATATCCAGCGCCATACATGACTCAGCAAGAATTCGGGCATTGTCAACAATTTTTTCCGCGTAATCTTTGTATTCCGATGAAGATGCTTCTTTAAATGCGACAGCTTTTGATGCCATAACATGCGGCAGCGGTCCTCCGATAACCATTGGACAACCCTTATCTACCGCTTCGGCATATTCTTCCTTACATAAAACCATACCTCCCCTGGGACCTCTCAAAGTCTTATGTGTGGTTGTGGTAACAACATCTGCGTATGCTACTGGATCATATTCTCCAGTCATAACTTTTCCTGCAACAAGACCGGCAAAATGTGCCATATCAACCATTAG
>JAIPFS010000012.1 GCA_021736545.1 Spirochaetia bacterium
TTAATTTCCCTCGCATATCGTGGGTATACGGATTATAATGCTGGAGATCCATAAACAGCTGATAGGGATCGTTACAGGTCTGCTCAACTATTTCCATCAGTTTACTGTAGCCCTTTGTTGCAATAGGACTCTCTTCAAGGTGCATCTCTCCAAGAACTCTCCCGATAACATGCGTTATGCCCTGTGTTTCTGCAGCCTCACTGTCATGCTCATCCGGGCTCATCTCTATCATCTTCATCCCCATCCCTTCGAATACCTTATACCAATATCTAGACTCATCCCGTCCGCATTCAAGGGGAGAGAATACCATTGGCAGCCCTTTAACCCCATCCTTTGCTGAATCCGGACCGAACATCGGGTGAGTCGCAATAGAAGATACCCCCTCAGGTAAATTGGACTTCATTATATCAGCCGGATAACATTTAACGGAACAGGTATCAAACACTATTGTACCGGGCTTGATTCTTGAAGATACTGACTGAATTACCGCCTCAAAAGAGGAAATGGCAACGCAAATGAATAGGGCGTCAGCTGAAAGCAGCTCATCTTCTGAAACCAGCCGCACACCATCAATATGTATATCACGGGGAGTCCTGTTATATCCTATGACAGTAAAATCTTCAGTAAAAAGGGAAGCCCAAAATGAACCGAACCGGCCCAGACCGTATATTCCAATAGTTTTTTTCTTCATACTTCTCTATTTATCAAAAATATCTATTATGGTACAGTAGGATATAAACTAGTAACGGAGATAACAGATATGACTTTTTCAGAAAAGATGAAAAACAAAGCTAAATCCATGCAGAAAAGACTTGTACTCCCTGAAGGTACTGAGCCGAGAACAGTAAAGGCAAGCCGTCAAATTGTAGATGAAGGGCTTGCATCTCAGGTCTTCCTTCTGGGAAATGCTGATGAGATCACCAAGGCTGCAGAAAAGGAGAGTGTAAACCTTAAGGGTGTGAGCATCGTTGACCCCCAGGCGTCGGAACTTCGCGAAAAATTTGCCTATGAGTATTATGAACTTCGGAAGCACAAAGGAATGACACTGGAAGAGGCCAATGAAAAGATTACAGAGCCCCTGAACTGGGGAGCTATGATGGTACGTCTTGCCGAAGCCGATGCTATGGTTGCAGGAGCAGAAAACGCCACTGGGAAAGTGCTGGTTTCAGCCTTTACCATCATCAAAACAAAACCAGGAACAGCCTATGCTTCATCCTGTTTCGTTATGGTAACGGATAAGCAGGAACTTGGGGCTGAGGGTAGTTTTATTTTCTCCGACTGCGCAACTATTCCAGAACCCACGGCTGAACAACTTGCAGAAATTGCTATCGCCTCTTCAGATTCTTGTAAAACCTTTCTGGAATGTGAGCCGGTAACAGCTATGCTCTCTTTCTCAACGAAAGGATCCGCCAGCCACCCGCATGTAGACAAAGTTACCGAAGCTTTAAAGATGGCCGAGGATAAACGCCCTGATCTGAATATTGATGGAGAACTGCAGCTTGATGCGGCAATAATAGAGGGAGTAGGAAAGAAAAAAGCTCCTGATTCTGCTGTTGCCGGAAAGGCTAATGTTTTGATTTTTCCGGAGCTGCAATCAGGTAACATCGGCTACAAACTTGTTCAGCGTTTAGCTGGTGCAGAAGCCTACGGTCCCATACTTCAGGGCTTTGCAAAACCGGTCAGTGACCTTTCAAGAGGCTGCAGTGTAGATGATATAATTATAACTTCGGCGATTACCCTAGCTCAGGCAGAATAAACCGCTGTAACTGCGTTTCTCATCTGAAGAGGACTGAAATTTCCCGCAGAATTTCTGTATAGCAGATCTGCAGAGAGTTTTTCCGTCCTGCTGAAAGAACAAAACATAAAAATCATGTGAATGAAAAGCCGAAGCCTGTGGGAATATCCGATTCTCACAGGTTTTTTTGCTCAGTCTTCTTTCAATGCTTTAATATCTTTGACAATACTAATATAGGTTTCCAATGGTACTGTTTCAGCCCGGTCTCCCAGGGAAATTTGATGTTTTAGAAATAGTGCTTTAATATTTTCCAAACCATATTCAGCTGCAATACTGCTTCTCTGTAAATTATTCTTCAGTGTCTTTCGGCGTGAAGCAAACAAACTTTTTACAAGCGGAAAGAAAATTCTCCGTTCCTGCATGCTTACTGCTCCCTTTTCCCTGCGACGCATGACAAGCAGAGAAGAAGTGATTTCCGGAACAGGAAAAAAACACTGTTTATCAATATCCATAATGATTTCTATGTCATAATCAAGCTGACTAATCAGTGAATAAGAAGAGTATATTTTGTCTCCGGGCACAGCGGTCATCCTCAAAGCAGTTTCACGCTGCAGGGTAAAAACCATTTTCTCAGGAGTAACACCCTCTTCTATCAGGGATGCAATGAAAACCGCTCCAATAGTATACGGCAGATTTCCAAAAACACGGTCAGGTATCCCCTCTTTATCTCTTAGCCTGCTCCAATTTTTAAGTACATCCCCTTCAATAAGTTCAAATGAAGGAATATCTCGGAAAATTTCTTTAAGAACAGCACAGAACCCATAATCCAACTCAAAAGCCCGAAGAGAAGCAAGCCGGGGAACTGCCATACAGGTTAAAGCTCCAATCCCAGGCCCGATCTCCCATGCATTCTGATCTTCCTCTAATTCTGCAGCATGTATAAATCGTTCCCTCATATGAGCATCAACCATAAAATTCTGGCCGAATTTCTTGCTCAGGCGGAGATTTTTTGAACGCAGGTAATCCCGGATCGATCCCGGAGAGTTGTAGTTGAAGGGTGTAACGATAGGTTTCATTATTGCGTTTCCTTTTATAAACTGCATTAAGCTGCAGAAGTATTCCCATCATATACAGAATTCCGATGAAAATACAGAGTCCATATAACTTTTCAGGGCTGTTGATGCGATACATCGGTACTTCTGCAGTCAGGCTCCACAAGTTTCTCATAAGTTCAGAACAGATATCAAGCAGTTTTCCAATACTTTCCATCCTGGGAAGTACTAAATATATGATACTGCAGAAAACTGTTACTGTTATCCCTAAAATACTCGGAATACCTGCTATAAGACTAATCGGAGCGATCTCACCAAAAACCCATGCCAGATAAATCCATGTGCTCACTGCTGCAGCTGATGCGGCTCCCAGCATACTTCTTACAGCGGCAGGAATCCACCATGGAAATACATCATGCATAACATTGCTTCCCATAAGTATTCCTGCCAAAGCTGAATAGGACAATATAAAAGAGACTGACTTTACTGAATTGGGAAACAGAAGCATATGAACAATACTGCAGTATAAGAGAACAGTAATCCCCTTTTGCGGGCGCCCTGCTTCACGGCTGAATATGCCGATATAAATCATCCCTGCCGCTCTAACCAATGAAGGCTTGAAACCGGTAAACCAGACATAAGCGATTAAGAGCAGCATGATAACATAATCCCGCTTATGCTTTCCCAAAAACGGCCTTAGTACAAGGGATATGATTGAGAGAAAAATTGCTGCATGCATACCCGAAAGGGCAATGATATACGAACATCCTGAAGTTCTGCAGTCGTCAAAAACCGGGTCATATACATAAACAGGCTCTCCAAGAATTAATGCAGATACAAAAAGTTGGCTTTCCCAAGAAAGATTCTGTATTTTTCTAAGAATTATTTTCTTTCCGTATGCCTTAAGTTTTTCCAGTTTTGTAAAAAACGGATGGATTGCGGCTGTATTCTCTTCAAACCGGGTAAGAAGAGTATCCTTCACCCCTGAAATTTCTGCTGAAACAATATATGCTTTGAAACTCCCGTCTTCCGCTGGAATCATGTTAATATCACAATCACAGATTGCCCCTGGCTTCAAACTGTTTGAATCATACATGCTGCGGTCGATTTGCGCTGAAATTCTCCCGCCAGCACTTGCCTGCACCCCGTCCAAGCCGTTAATGTGTATTAATTCAAGCTCAGTCTCTATTTTATAGGGACTTAAGAGTACCGCGGATTCAGTTATTAAACAGCATGCCTGTAAAGTAAAAGCGCTGTCTGCGTCCATAGAATCATCAATTACTGGTACACCGAACCAGGGATCATGCTCCCCGAATCCCTGATTAATAAAAAGAAAAATGATTGCCAGCGAACATATACAGAAAATGCGACCGGCATAAACGGAGAGAGGATACATTTTAAGAGAATTTAAAACAGTACCAGAAGAAAAAATAAGCCCAGAGATAATAAAAAGAGACGGCAGAGTTAATCTATCAGAAATAATATAGTGAATACATATATAAAAAAGGATGGAAATACACAGAGAAAGCAGAGGAAATCTAAATGTACTTTCAGCATAATGAGAACCCATACTGTATATGACACATTTTTTTTATGTTCTGCTTTAAATTTGAGAAATTTTTTTCTTAATAACTATGAATTCTATTAAAACTGTGGATTCCTCTGCATACTATGAACAAAGCAGTATATTTTAATACAGTTTCTTCAGAGTGATATATAGAGCAATAAGGGGGAGATCTATTTTTTTTGTGTTCCCCAACTGAAGAAGATTGGAGGATAAAATCTCAGCATCCTTTTCATTCCTCAGCGAAAGTATTCTGCTGATATATTTTCTATTTTTTTTCATATCCTTTGCAAAATAAATTTCCATATTATGAAAGACATCTTCTGTTGTTTTATTTCTGTTCAGGCTTACTCTATTCTGCTCCCGCCCAGTCAGTATATCAGCTAAAGTTATTATCGGCATTTCGTCATAAATATTCAGGGCTTCTTCAATGGGCACCAATGCCGGTTCGGTGTCCGTTTGGCTGGCATCTACGACTTCTTTCAGTTCGATTCTTCGTTTCGAAGCTAAGTCGGATTTTCTGTTTTTTGATGCCACATACATATATACTGCAACAGCACCTCCTGCGGAAATCAGCATTTCATCCACAAGGGGTATCACATCTCTAATAGCAAAGGAGGTAAAAAAATAGAGCAGCAGGAATGTCAGCGCAGACCATATAAGACGGGGAATGTATTTCAACTCCTGTATCCAGTTGTTAACTGCATCATCTATGAGTGAATATAATTTATAATGAGCATGGAGGGTTTCATCATCATCAGGTTTATGTGAATATAAAACAGTTACCGCTTCCTTTTCTACAAGCTCGATAATATCTTTTTTCTGTTGGAAAGGATGAAGCACAAGAGAATTCGCATACGTCCGTTTTATAAAAAAAATTTTTGCCATGTTAAGAACATACTTCTAGATTTTTTCCATGTCAAGCTTTATTATATTTCATGTCATTTATGAGTAAAAACATATCACTTTTTTGAGGTCAAAATGCAGAAATCTGAAGTAAAAACAGCTGAATCACCTACACGCACCCTACTGAATGAAGGTATGCCGAAATTCTACCGAGGCAGCAACGGGAAGGCAGTACTCGTTATACATGGCTTCACCGGACGCCCGCATGAGATGGATTACCTGGGCAGATATTTAAATGAAAAAGGGTATACCGTCTCAATACCCCGTTTGCCGGGACATGGCACAAACAGACAAGATTTTCTCTCCACAGGCTGGAAGGACTGGCATCGCAGAGTACTGGATGCTTACTATGATCTCAGGGGAGAATTTGAAGAAATCTATATAAGCGGACTTTCCATGGGAGGTCTCCTGGCATTGATCCTGGCTGAAGAGACTGACTGCAGCGGAATAGCTCTCGCAGCTCCAGCCATAACCGCAACTGCGCAAAAATCAATTAATCTCACCCCATTGCTGCGATATATTCTTAAACCAAGAAAAAAGGCACAAGCGGAACATGAAGTCAGTCGGGAGGAGAATCCTGAAGTATATTATCTGGAGGAGGAGTATTATCACTGGATTATTCCTTACGGCATCTCACAGCTCCGTGTGCTTCAGAAACGTGCAAAGAAGGCTTTGAGCAGCATAACTGTCCCCACTCTGGTCATTGTTTCTACGGAGGATAAAACCGTCCCCCTGGAGGCTGCGTCAATTATAGAAAAACATATTGCTTCTAGAAACTTTCAAAAAGAGATATTTGAAGAAAGCCCCCATGTCATAGTAAATGGCCCTGAGAAAGAAAAAGCGGCTGAGTCAATTTTTACTTTTATTCAGAACGCTGCTTCACAGAAGCAATAATATCTTCAAAGAATGCTGTGTAGGCAGTAATTGTTTCCGAAGCCGCCTTTTTAGAAGATTCCAGATTATCTTCCTCTGAAACAGCAAAAATATAACATTTAATCTTCGGCTCAGTCCCGCTGGGTCGAAGGATGAATGACTTTCCTCCTTCAAGACGGTATATGAGAACATCAGCTTCAGGAAAATTATTATCCCCCTTAAGGAGGTCTGTTTTCTCTGTAATGGGATCTCCGGCTATTGTATCAGATACGGAATCACGGAATTCCTTCATGATTCCTTTTATAATATCCTGTCCGCTTTGTCCCGGAAATTTATAGGATAATGTCTTTTCTTCATGATATCCAAAGGTATTCCACAACTGTTCAAGACGATCCAAAAGAGAGATTCCCAGGGATGTGTAGTAAAACGTCATTTCTGCTGCAAGAAAAGCTGCAGAGACAGCGTCTTTATCCCGTACATCCCGTTCTGCAAGGTAGCCGTAACTTTCTTCCGCTCCGAAAATATAAGTTTCTCCAGTATTTTCGTAAGCGCGCATTTTTTCAGCTATGTATTTGAAACCAGTAAGAACATCTTCGCATTGTCCTCCGTAGGATTCAGTAATTTTTTTCACTAATTCAGTAGTGACAATACTTTTCAGGGTCCTGCAGGATGAATCAAGCAGTCCTTTCTCTTTGCTGCTTCTATACAGGTAGTCGCAGAGAAGCGCTGCAATCTGATTACCTGTCAGCAGAGTATAGTTCTCCTTGGATTTATTTACTGGAACTGCAATTCCAAGACGGTCTGAATCTGGATCAGTTCCCATAACAATATCTGCTTTTTTTTCTCTAGCCAGTTCAAGGGCAAGATGCATGGCCTGGCCATCTTCCGGGTTCGGGTTTTCTACAGTAGGGAAATTACCATCCGGCTCTTTCTGCTGGGCTACAATTTCAAGTTCAATTCCCATGTCAGAAAAAATCCGCTCCACCGGCATAAGGCCTGAGCCATGAAGGGGTGTATACACAATTTTCACCGTTTCGGCATAGGTATCAAATAGCTCCGGCCTAAGGGAAAGGTTTTTCACCATGGTAAAGTATGCTTCGTCTATGTCTTCTTTAATGTAACTGAAAAGTCCCTTTTTTGCAGCCTCTTTGAGATCCATCACCCTGATTTCAGAATCATCAAGAATTGAAACTTTTTCCACAATTCCATCATCATGCGGAGGGGTTACTTGTCCTCCATCAGACCAATAAACTTTATATCCATTATACTCTGCAGGATTATGGCTTGCTGTAATGGTTATACCTGCGGTAGCTCCAAGCTTTCTTACAGCAAATGAGAGCATGGGAACCGGCCGCAATTCTGGGTAGAGATGCACATGAATTCCATTAGCACAAAGAACTTGAGCAGCTTCCTGTGCAAAAACATCAGAATAATTCCGCGAATCAAATGCTGCAGCAACTGATCCGCTCTCCCCATCATTCTCATTATTTCCAGTAAATTCATTGATATAATTAGCAAGTCCCTGGGTAATTCTTCTTATCATATAGGGATTAATACGATTCGTACCGCCCCCGATAATCCCCCGCATACCGGCAGTTCCAAAAGCTAGTGTTGTATAAAAACGATCATTGAGTCCATCTGCATCGTCCTTATTGATGACTGTCATGACATCATTTTTAAACCAGTCGTTGTGTTCCATGCTGATATAATACGATGCTCGGTTGGCTAATTTTTCCAAGTTATTACTCATAATCACTTACCCCTTTCTGCAGTATAGGTGAAAAACCTGCCCTTAGAGGGCAAACACATGCTTTATTGCTAGCATATGCGCTTCTCCGCTACTTATTGTTATTTTCCATATCACTCTTTATATTGTACCTGCTGTTTTTGAAAAGTTCCAGGAGTTCTTCAGCATCTTCAGGATTTTCCAGCACCAAAGCTGCACCTGCTTCAATAAGTCTTTCCCGGGGTTGAAAACCCCAGCTGACTCCCACGGGAAACATCCCGGCTTTGCGGGCAGTATGCATATCCACATCTGAATCTCCAACAAAAGCTATTTCCTGAGCAGTAAGAGACATTCTTTCAGCCATGTGCAGAGCCCATACAGGATTCGGTTTCTTGGTTTTCTCATCCAGCAGACCAATTATATCAACAAATTTCCATTTTGAGAGCCTTTCTGCGGCTATGCGTTTAGTGAGGCTGTCAGTTTTATTTGATAATACAGCAACAGGAATTTTCCATGCCTCTAGACTGTCCAGCAGATTTTCAATTCCTTTGTAGGGTAATGATTCTCTCGCTGGATCTAGGGAATATTCCTGCATTACTTCTCGAAAAAGTAATGAAAATTCCTCTTCAGCCAAGGAATTGTAATTTCCTCCGAGGGCACGCTGCAGTGTTGTTTTCAGCCCGCTGCCCACAAAGTCCTTAAAAGCTTCCATTTCATGTTCAGGAAATCCTCGGCTCGTAAGGATGGTATTCATCGACCTGCTGATATCCGGCAGCGTATTGATCAGTGTTCCGTCCATATCAAAAATACAGCCTCGTAAGTCGGGATGCGGATCATCACTATTAAGCATATCTCAATATCTCCTTTACGCATGCTATCTATTAATACAGTATCCTGTCAATATAGTGACAAATAGGTAAGAATAGAGTAGAGTGCTTCTGTATGGATAATTCGTATAGAAACATGAAAGAAAGCTCTAACGTGTATATTGATAGATGTTCATCATATGCAGAATCTGAACTGAACACTGTCTTAAACTCTGTACTTTCTTCAATTGAAAAAGATCTTTCTTCTGATTTTTCTTTCAAAAATAAGAAAGTACTTATAAAACCCAATATACTTTCCGATGCCCCTCCACAGAAAGCTGTTACTACACACCCGCTTGTTATCAAAGGGCTGATACGGGAAGTGCAGGATCGGGGCGGCATTGCTTATGTTGGAGATTCGCCGGCGATTCACACGTCTCATTTCAATGCTTCGGTATGCGGAATTCAGGACGTATGTCGTGAAACTGGCGCTGCCTGGCTTAATTTCACAGAAGGGACAGAAAAATACCCCCTTTCATCTGAGGATACTGAAGCTGACGGCCAAAAGGGAGCAGTGCTGACTTCCCATATCAGTGAAATGGATATCATTATTTCTGCTGCAAAAATGAAAACGCATCAGCTTATGGGCATGACCGGGGCAGTAAAGAATCTTTTCGGCTTGATGCCTGGGCTGCAGAAGAGTCCGTATCACTTAAAGTATCCGACAAAAAAACAGTTCGGCAATTTTCTGCTAGATATTTTCAGTTCACTGCCCAGAACTATCGCTGTCATGGATGCTGTTACGGCTATGGAAGGTCCAGGTCCGAACAATGGATATCCAAAAGGAGTAGGCATCATTCTGGGCTCCGCTGATCCGACAGCCCTTGACGCTGCGGCTTCAGATATTATGGGCTATTCACCTATGGAAATAAGCACGATTCCAGCTGCAGTACGGAGAAATCTGACAAAAATCAAGCAGTACGAAGACATCAGCTTTCCCCATCTTTCCCCCAATGAAGTTCGGCCGAAGGATTTCCTTCTTATCCCTAATAAGGGCAGAGCAAAAAGTTCTATTGTTATTGATTTTTTCCTTTCAAAACTTGCGGGACCACTTTATAGAAAGCGGAAACATGGACCAGTTATCAAACCTGAATCGTGCATTTCCTGCGGAAAATGTGCTGCCATCTGTCCAGGATCGGCAATTATGAAAGGTAAAAATTCCTTTTTTATTGATTTGGGAAGATGTATTCGCTGTTACTGCTGCCATGAGGTATGCCCTGCTGATGCTATCTCTATTGTAAAACAAAACGCAGATAAGGAACAGAAACGTCTTCTGAAAGAGGCTGAAAAATGAATCACCCGAAAATCAATTGAAAATCAATTGGTAATATATAGGAAAGAAAAGTAATCGGAATAATCAACTGAGAAAATTTTTATCGGCAGCTTTTTAAAAAATTGACCGAAATTCATAAAAATGTGGTATGCTTTGAGTGCTATTTGAGTGCTATTTGAGTGCTATTTAAGTGCTTATTTAACTGTTTATTTTGCAAGTGATTTTGCATGTATTTATGATTCTAATGCTTACAGGAAAATATTATGGAATTACATGTACTTCTTAAAATGCTTTTTTTATCCGTTCTGCCGATTTCAGAACTGCGGGGTGCTATCCCCTACGCATACTTTAAAGGGGTTCCGCTTTTTGAAGCATATCTCATTTGTGTTGCCGCAAACGCCCTTGTAGCACCTTTGGTCTATATTTTTCTCTCCTCTGCTCACCATCTTTTTTATAAAATGGGCTGGTACAGAACGCTTTTCCATAAAACCGTTGAACGGGCACGAATGAAAATTGAAACAAAAGTACGAAAATACGAATACCTCGGCGTCATGCTCTTTGTAGCTATTCCGCTGCCGATAACCGGGGCATATACAGGAACTCTGGGAGCATGGGTCCTCGGTCTCGGCAAAAAAAGAACTATCCTGGCGGCATTTGCCGGAGTGATTATCTCCGGAACAATCGTTTCACTGGTACTGCTCTTTGGTATTGAAGTTCTTTCAATTTTCATTAAAGATGTATAGATATTTAATTAATAGATTTTTTGTTCATCTGTATACAGTACCGTTCAAAAGAGCGGTAATACATATGTACATGCAGTTAAAACCCAAGCACTAAAAGGATATTCCGCTTTGAAAAAACCTCCTCTGAACTTGAAACATGCTCTGAATGCAGAACAGTACACCGCGGCGTCCATCATTGAAGGTCCGCTGCTGATTATTGCTGGCGCCGGATCAGGAAAAACCCGTATGATTACCTATCGAATAGCAAATATGCTGGACCAGGGCATCCCCCAGTCTTCCATTCTCGCTCTTACATTTACAAACAAAGCTGCCCGCGAAATGGCAGTACGTATCCAGGAACTGACGGGAAAGAAACTTCCGAAACTTACAGCTTCAACATTTCATGCTTTCGGTGTTAAAGTTCTTCGGAAACACTGCCGGGTTCTCGGGTATCATCCCAATTTTACTATTTATGACCAGGCTGATATGTACGCCATGATAAAAAATGTTGCTCGAGAAATGCAGATCTCCTTTGACAAGCTTGATCTATACTATTTGGCAAACCTTTTCGGGGAAATAAAAACCCGACGAAGCACCTGGAACAGGGAAAATTCTCCCTGGAAGCCGCTGTTTGACGAATATTGTGATCATATGAAGACGTTCAATGCAGTTGATTTTAATGATCTGATAATCCTTCCTATAAAGCTGTTCGAAGAGCATCCTGATATTCTCGAATCCTATCAGAATACCTACACCTATATAATGGTTGATGAATTTCAGGATACTTCCCATATTCAGTATCACATGATGCATCTGCTAGCTCGCAGACATAAAAATATTTGCGTCGTCGGAGATGATGATCAGTCCATTTATTCATGGCGAGGAGCAAATTACGAAAACATTGCAAACTTTGAAAAGGATTTTCCAGAAACCCGGGAAATAAAGCTTGAACAGAACTACCGTTCCACTGGAAATATACTTTCCGCTGCAAATACGGTGATTTCACATAATACAAAGCGGAAATTCAAGGAACTTTGGACAGGTGAAGATGCAGGGAGCGCTATTTCCATAAGTTACCCGGAGGATGAAACTGAAGAGTCGGAGTTCATTTCTTCTAAAATTCAGGAACTCAGAGGAACACATAATTTTACATACAATCAGTTCGGAGTTCTTGTCCGGACCAATTCCTTGCTTCAGAAACTTGAAGAGGAATTTCTCAGTCAAAACATGCCGTATACGGTATCAGGAGGGCAAAGCTTCTTTCAAAGAAAAGAAATCAAAGATATAATTGCCTATCTCCGACTTATGGCTAACCCGAATGATGATGTTAATTTTCTCCGTATAGTAAATACCCCAAGGAGGGGAATCGGAAAGGGAACTGTACAGAAGGTTCGGGGTATCGCAGAAACAAAAAAATGTTCTCTTTTTTCTGCTTCAGAAGCTGCCGTTCTAACTGAAGACAGCCCCATACAGGATCGCTTCAGGGCTTCTCTGGAAGAATTTGTAGAATTGATAAAAAGGCACCGAGATTACATCCTTAAAAAAGGGAAAAGCGGTCATCTTGCTCTAGCTATTCGCAAACTTGTTGAAGAGCTGGAATATAAAATCCATCTTACCAGTGAACATCCGAAAAATCCTAAAATCGGCTTATGGAAATATGGTAATATTGAAAAATTTATCAGCATGATTGATAATTGGGAGCATGATCCTGATACAGAAGATCCGGGCCTTTTTAATTATCTGAACCGTATAACTCTGACATCAAAAAATGAACCGGAGAGCAGCGGCAAAAAAATAAATCTCATGACTATTCATGCGTCAAAAGGACTTGAGTTTGATATTGTGTTTCTTCCAGGAGTGGAAGAACGTATTATCCCCCACGCAAAGAGCATTGAAGAAAACCCTGATAATATTGAGGAAGAGCGGCGGCTGTTTTATGTTGCTCTGACCCGTGCTAGAAAAGCTCTTTTTATAACAAGCTGTCAGCGGAGAAAGATTATGCAGGATATCGTAGAATCCGTTCCCTCGTCATTTCTTGATGAAATTCCTAAAGAGCTCCTTGAACTGGCAAAGGAAGAGCGGATAGCCTCGGTTGAGGATGCAGAAAAATCTTTCGCCGCCCTGCGTGAACGGCTCAGACAAAGCAGTTAGCAGTTTCCCATCACGTCAGCATCAGAATATATATGAATTCAGCATGATTTTTCAGGCTTGCATAAAAAGCTACAAAAATGTAGGATAAGCTATGAATCGGATAAAAGAGTTAACTGTACTATTTGAAATCAGTCGTATTTTAGATGAGACTAAGGATTTGAAGGAGATCATCTCTCCTATTCTGACAACTCTTTCTGATAACTCTCCCCTTACCCGTGGTGCAATTACCTTGCTTAACCGAGAATCCGGGCAGATCCTTATTGAATCTGCAATTGGATTAACAGACAAACAGAAAGACCGGGGAAAGTATAAAATCGGCGAAGGTGTTACGGGTCAAGTTGTTAAATCCGGAAAGCCGATTATAATTTCCGACATTGCTGAAGCGGAAACCTATGCTAACAAGACTAAAGCAGAAGATAACTCAAAAGCTAATCAGGAGAAATTGGCATTTGTCTGTGTTCCTATTAAGATAGATAAAGAGACCATTGGAACCTTCAATATCACAATTCCTACGGAACATGAAGGGGAACTGGAGGAGTATGTAAAACTGCTTTCCGTAATCTCTTCCATGATAGCCAGGGCGGTTAAACTCCGTCAGGAAATGATGGAAGAGACTGAACGTCTTATCGCTGAAAATATACGTTTGAAAACCCAGTTAAAAGAGCAGTTTCTGCCGAATAATATTATCGGCCGTTCACAGGCAATGCAGGAAGTATTTGATCTCATTGGGCAGGTCTGTAAAAGTGAAGCTACCGTTCTTATTCGCGGTGACAGCGGGACCGGCAAGGAACTTGTTGCTCAGGAGATCCATTATAATAGTTTCCGTGCCGATAAACCCTTTGTAAAAGTTAATTGTGCAGCACTTCCGGAAAGTATTATTGAAAGTGAGCTTTTCGGTCATGAAAAGGGCGCTTTTACTGGTGCCATGGCACCCAGAAAGGGTCGTTTTGAATTAGCCGACGGCGGGACCCTGTTTCTTGATGAAATCGGGGAACTCTCTCCTCAAATGCAGGTTAAACTGCTTCGTGTCCTCCAGGAACAGGAGTTTGAAAGAGTCGGCGGAACAAGAACCATAAAAATAGATGTGCGCATAGTCGCTGCCACAAACCGAAATCTGGAAGAGGAAATAAAAAGTCGACAATTTCGTGAGGACCTCTATTACCGTTTGAATGTCTTTCCTATCCACATTCCCCCTCTACGGGAGCGTAAAAGCGATATTATGCTCCTTTGTGATCATTTTATCGAAAAATACAATAAACGTAATCACCGAAATGTAAAGCGTATTACGAGTTCCGCAATTGATCTTTTTATGAGTTATCACTGGCCTGGAAATGTGCGGGAACTGGAAAACTGTATTGAACGCGCTGTCCTGTTAAGTACTGATCGGGTTATCCATGCCTACCATCTTCCTCCCAGCCTGCAGTCAGCTGAATCATCAAACACAGCTTATGAAAAGACCCTTAAGCGAGCTGTCGAGGATTTAGAACTGGACTTAATTAAAGATGCTCTTAAAACAAACCAGGGAAATTCCGCAAAAGCTGCACGTCAGCTCGGTATAACCGACCGAATTATGGGTTTGAGAATCAAAAAGTATCAAATCGATACGAGCACATATAAACATACAAAAATGTAGCTCGACTCTTAATATCTGACATTTTTGTAGTAAATCGATAGTTTCACATACGTCACTCCTCTTACTCAAATTTTTCTCATCCTTCTCCGAGTATGCGGCATTACCAGGTTTTTCATTTCTTAAGATTATGTGATGTAAACAGTTATTAGTTCCACCCCTACATAGAGAAATGTTTCATTATGTGAACATATCAGCTTGCTTTTTGTATATTCAGCGTTTATTGGCACACTCCTTGCAATAATTTCGTATAAACCCAATTCTGATTCAAGGAGTTACTTATGAAACGAAAGTTCTATGTGTTCGGCGCCGGATTAGTCTTCTTATTCCTGCTGAGTCCTGCTCAGCTATTTGCTGATGAAGTAAGCGAGACCTTAGTCCTGCATCAGGATGCAATTGACATGATTTGGTTGATTATGGCTGCAGCTTTAGTTTTTTTCATGCAGGCTGGTTTTGCCTTAGTCGAAATGGGATTGACCAGAGCAAAAAATGCCGGAAATATCATCATGAAAAACCTTATGGATTTTTCTGTCGGAGCTGTTTTTTTCTGGGCAATCGGATGGGCTCTCATGTACGGTGATTCACTATCAGGAATTATCGGGACATCGCAGTTTTTCATTCCTAAGGCTGATTCTACTCTCTATCGAGACTGGATGTTTCAGGTAGTATTCGCAGCAACCGCAGCAACCATTGTTTCCGGTTCCATGGCTGAACGCACCAAATTCAAAGCATATCTTGTATACAGCATATTTATCAGCGGTTTAATATATCCCATTTCAGGACATTGGATCTGGGGCGGCGGCTGGCTCGGCAGCATGGGATTTCATGATTTTGCTGGATCGACGGTAGTCCATTCAGTCGGCGGCTGGGCGGCTTTGATGGGGGCTCTTATCCTTGGTCCAAGGATTGGTAAATATGTTAAAGTTAACGGCACAACTTCTGTTAAGGCAATTCCAGGTCATAATCTACCATTAGCTAGCGCCGGCGTATTCTTCCTTTGGTTCGGCTGGTACGGATTCAATGCAGGATCAACTTTGAGCGGAACTGATTTGTCTATTGCTTCTGTTGCCGTAACGACTACCTTGGGAGCTTCCGGCGGGGCAATTGCCGCAATGATAACTTCATGGTTTCAGTTTAAAAAACCTGAAGTGAGCATGTCCTTGAATGGAGCTTTAGCAGGTTTAGTTGGAATAACTGCTCCTACGGCTGTTGTTTCCCCGCTCGGAGCCTTGATTATCGGACTTATTGCAGGGATCATTGTTGTTTTTTCCGTAGAGTTTTTTGATAAAGTTCTACATATTGATGATCCTGTAGGCGCTATTTCAGTTCATGGGGTATGCGGAGTCTGGGGAACAATTGCAGTAGGTCTTTTTGATACATCGAATGGATTTTTTTATACAGGCAGTTTCAGTCAGCTTGGGATTCAGGCTCTTGGAGTCATAAGTGTCTTTATCTGGGTTGTTATTTCAGCCGGAATTGTTTTCTATGCCATTAAAAAAACCATGGGGCTTCGTGTAACTGAAGATGAAGAATTAACTGGTCTAGACCTCATGGAGCACGGAAGTGAATCTTACAGCGGTTTTCAGATTTTCACTAATGTATGATTTTACATAAATTGTAAAAATGTATTAACACTGAAAATACTTACATTTTAAGAGGAGTAG
>JAIPFS010000013.1 GCA_021736545.1 Spirochaetia bacterium
CATCAGGCAAACTGTTAGTAAAATTGAAAGTATAGTCCCCTATGCCCTCATCAACAACACTGCTTATATTTCCACTAGCTCTTACACCTGTCATATCCTCTGTGTCTGTTATAGCAGTGCCATCAAAATTAACCCATGCTCTACAAGCATACATAGCTCTATTTCCAAGATTTATGCTATCAGCATTTATATTCTGTACAAACAGATTTCTAAAACGCTCAACTATACTGTTCCCAATGTCATGGGCATCCGTTGTTTTGGGTAATAATGTTTTTGTAAGAACAGCCTCAGACTGCAATTGTATTTCATATGAACCCGAAGCGGCATAATACTCGTCTGAGCTGAACTCATAATTTCCATCGTCCGTATAAACGATCATACTGGATCCGGATGTCTTCATTACCCCGGTTATGGTATGACTGCCGTCATATGAGAGAGATCCAGAAGCATTGTAGGTAGCTCCAATAACTAAAATAGAGGGTAACCCTTCTACAAAACCATTCCCGGGAGCATAATCAGCTGCCGATGCCCAGGAAATGGGAGAACTCATTGAAAAAGGTGTACTAGAATGAGACAAAAAAGTATTTGTGGGGATATAAAAGCTGCTGGCATCATTCAGACAGTAGATACCCTTGTTCTCTGTATAGAATCTGAGTCCTGCATCAAACGTATAAATAATGCCCGAATACGCAATATCTGATTGAATATACAGCTCATATGATCTTCCGGCTACAAGATTAACATCATAGTATTCTGTTCCGGATGTACTTGTCTTAGTCGAACTTTTATTTACCGAAAACTTTTCGACACCATTCTCATAAAGTTTTAGTATTCCCGTAGCTCTATCAATCCGACCATCATTCGCCTCATCATTACCGGCCATGGAATACTGCAGGGCTATCCTATATCTTCCCGAGACAGGAACTGTTCCAATGGAATTATCCGTCTGATAAGAAGTGACATTATCAAAAGAAAGTGTTGGAGATATCTGTATTTGTTCCCCAGGCTCTAAAGCTACAATTTTACTATAATTACCACCATCATAAGAAACATTAGCAACTACTTGAGAATTTCCGCTATTTGCGCGAACAGCACTATACAAGTTTTGTGTATACCAGTGAGTCTTTGAAGAAAATGAAACAGAGGGTTCAGCAGGTGAACCCTGTCTAGTCGTAAGCGCCGAATTATCCAGTATACCCCGGAACTGCCCATCCTCTACTTCCAGAAATCCGGATGCATTTAATGACATCCCTGCATTTCCTGGTGAATAATTATTAGATCGTATAGCACCACCAGTTAATATTTCGATCACTGATGCTATAAGGTTTGAGTAGAATGGTGTCCAGGTAAAAATACTAGGATCGGAGGTATCCACTTCTAGACTGCTTTTGTTATATGCAAAACCAATAAAGGGTTTTCCTACCGGATTTAAGGAGATGCCCGACCCGCTGGAATTATCAGCGTAGGCGGTCCAGGTATGCAATGACTGACCATCGTCCCCATCAATGCCATCGTCCCCCTGCGGCCCCTGTAGCCCCTCTGGACCTGTTGGACCTGTATCTCCTTGAGGCCCCTTGTATAGTGACCATGTATAGTCTGCCGGATCCGTACTCTCTGTAGCTGTTGCCTTATTATAGGCTAAACCTATATAATTCTTCCCTGCTGGACTGTCACTCATACCAGTTCCGGATCCATCATCAGCATATTTGATCCACGTAAATAGGCTCTCCCCATCAGACCCATCAGACCCAGGAACCCCCTGTTCCCCTTCAATTTTAGCCCATGTATAATCTGCCGAGTTTGTGCTTTCTGTAGGGGTTGATTTATTATAGGCCAGTCCAATATATTCTTTATCAGTCGGGGAATCACTTAAACCTGAACCAGAGGCATCATCAGCATATTTAATCCACGTATATAAACTTTGCCCATCCTCACCGGCCGGTCCCTGAACCCCCTGCGGCCCCTCTGGACCTGTTGGACCTGTATCTCCTTCGTCCCCTTTTATACGTACCCCAGAGGACCATACGCTAGGAGAAGCCGCCGGAGGTGTAACTTCACCTGTTCGCATCCAAAGATACTCTCCGGTCGCAATGCTTGGCGGCGTTTCCTGCCAACCTGTGCTTGGGGCTGTAGTTGCCGATGTATTTTTTGCATATTGATATACCGTATAGGATCCGTCAGCTCCATCAGCGCCCCTTCGACCAGATAGCCTTGGCAGTCTTTCCTGTATAATAACAGGATTACCGCCGGCAGGGACCCAAGCCTCAGTTTCCTCCACAATTACCGATGTATACATAGAGGCAAGGGTTCTCCCTTTTGCCCTATGTGCATACGATATGATCTTTCCTGTTACAGATACACTATCAGGAAGTTTTACCTCTACCGGAGCACCTCTCTGTATCCAGGGCGTCCAATCTGTTGAGAACCCGAGTCGGCGATATCGGGATTTCCCTTGTTCTACTTTCAGCTGTAAACTTTCATATGCCTGTGATGCATCCGTATACCATTCATTTGAATACTGCTGCTCCACGTAGTCTACCTCATCAGTGATAGCAGGATCAGTGTATTCTACAGTGTTCTTTGCTATCTGCCGGTAA
The DNA here is from genome assembly GCA_021736545.1 of Spirochaetia bacterium. The sequence continues at coordinate 2,598 of JAIPFS010000013.1, forward strand.
GGTGTGCCCCTCAGCCTAAACACATAAATCTCACACGTAGACGCACCTGAGTTATATAGGATAATTTCTGAACTGTCAGGGTTTTTTCTGGTAGCACCAGGATTAGTTCCTGCTATTCCGTCAAATGATATCAGCTGGAGTGACCCGCCTGAGTACTGAATATCATCGCTAGCGCTGCTTCCGATTGATAGCGTCTCTATACTCCCTGCATACGGGTATTCTTCCCCGGTGTCAAGGTCTTTGTATTTTAACTGTGCCTTATCCCCTGCATTTGGCCCCGGCCAGTACTCCCCCGGTGCGATTTCAATTGAACAGTGCTTAAGATCAGCATTATAATTCTCGGTGTTTTCATAGATCACCTGAGACGGTAGTTCATCGTAGGATCCGAATTCTACTTTTCCTTTATTACAGCGTATCGGAGTGTATGTTTGCTCAATCTTACCTTTTATCCAGGATCCATTCGTTGGAGGTTCTATATTGGGATCCCCGGAGAATGTCCATTCGACAGATGGCGCGCTATACCCTGTCTCAAACGGGCTTTTAAATCGCAGGGTGCCATCTGCAGCAAAATACATATCTGCATGAAATGCAATGGCAAGACTTTGAAATTCCTGCCAGATAGTTTTTTCGCCGAGTGATGCAACAGTTTTAGCATAATCTATAGTCCCGATGCTGGACTCCAGTGTTACCCCCATCTCATTTGCAAGGTAATGCAAAATAGAAGATGATGGTGTACTCGGATCACATATCCTGAAACCGTCTAGTAACGTGTTTTCGGGTTTACGTTTTGTTCCTTTTCGGCGTGTCGGATCTGTGAGCTCCAGATTAACAAAGTCGTCCGTCACATACCCAATTGTCCGTGTGACCCCCTCATCAGTAACACTACCGGTAAAAATAGTGTACCAAGTAACTAAATCAATACTAATCTGCACGACAGCAGATTTATTTGCATACGTCCCTGGCTCAAGTCCATAGGTATTTTTTATTGTGAAATCCCACTTCTGATAATCCACTGAAGCATCACAGTTACCAAGTCTAGGGTATAGGATAGATGTCCCATCAATAACGACCTTTAGATAACGCCTATCTAAAGCTGTGCTGAAAGTCAATCTGTCTGAACTAGCTACATCAATATTGAACATCATGCCTCCACAATCTGCACTTGTCCGCCATATCCAGTATGAGCTTTGATGGCCCGAGTGACATATTCACCAACCTGGGCCATACCGCCCTCCCCGATGACCGGTCCATTGTAATATTGAAAAATATTTATTTCCATTCGCTGTACACTGGTATTACTCCCCGTATTATTCCCAGAGTAAGAAGAACTATCTGTACTATCTCCGCCTGCCGCCATAGCATCAGCCATGCTAATTTCTTCAAGTTTATATTTATCCGGATCTAGTTTTCCAACTTTGCCGATTTTCACACCAGGGATCTTATTAATCAGATTAATGATTCCATTTATGATTTTTATGAAAAAGTTTCCGACCTTCGTATACATTTCGATCATGAAATTGCCGAATGGGACCATGGCTTTGTTATACAACCAGATAAACCCTTTAGCTAATAACTTAACTACCTTGCCTAAAACATCCATGAAAGGCATCAACATTTTTCCAATAGTCTGACCAAAAATTCTTAAAATACCAATAATCGGCTGAAGAATGCTATCAATTGCTGGACCGAGGATATCCATAATGCCCTGAAAAATAATACCTATTGGATCCATAATCGCTTGAAAAGAAGAGAGCGACCCGATCATGCCACCAAGACGGCTTCCAAAATCAACAACGCTTTTAAGCACTTTACCAATCATGCCGAACTGCGGAATACCGAGATTGTTATCACCACTTCCGCCCGATCCTGTTGGTGTGGAGGGGGCGGGGGAGCCAGAAGATTCTTCCCCATTGTTAGGCTCTGGTACAGAAGCATTCTTTACATCATCAATAAGATCCTTAAACTTGTCAGCAAATTCCCCTATAGTACCCCCCAGCGAATCCCCAAAAATAGATGAAAATATTTCTTTTGGATTCAATGCAGCAAGAGATGATTTAGATAAAGTAGATGTCCATGAAACAATGTCATTCATAGCATTTTTTACATCAGCTTTTGTTTCCTCCCATCCCGGAGATAAAGAATCTGGAGGAGCGAGACGATCCATTCCACCAGAAAAAGGATCTCTCTTACTCTTATTGAATGGGTGTGCAACAGCCTGTCCAGCGTTATGTGCAAGCTCCATAAGATCATTTAACTTATCAATAAAAAAGTTTATAACACTGTTAAACGTAAATCTGATCCCATCAATTATTGAGAGAAAGCCAAATTTTAGAGGCTTCCAAATAATAGTCCCTACAGCATCAAGCAAATTCCCCATGTATTCTAAAGCAAGTTTTCCTTCCCGCTTAAAGTATTTCCACATTGAAGTCCCAAGCTCCAACCAATATTCCTGGGTAAAAATATTGCTAATCAGCTCCCTAATCCCTGACATAATATCTGAAACAAATTGTGGTATATCAGAAAGTATTGATATAAAACCCGAGAAGCCAGCTATCATTTTTGCTATAAACAGCTGAAAATCCTCCCCTTTATCAATAAATTTCTGTCCTAAATCATCAAGAGAATCCATGTAGGGGCCAAGCGCACGCGCAACTGTAGTCTGGAAAACTCTTTTTATCTGATCCATAGTATCAGTAAATCTCACACCGGCATCAATCACATCATCACCAAGCACAAGCCCGAGATCTTTTGCCTTCTGCCGCATCTCCTCTATGCTCTCAGCTCCAGAATTAAGTAAGGGAGCGAGATCCGTAGCAGACCTTCCGAGCAGTCTCGATGCAATAGCGGTCCTCTCTGTCTCACTGCTCATGCCGGAAAGCGCAATAATCGTGTCATTCAGTAAGCGTTCTTGATCCTTAAAAGCTCCATTTTCATTAAACACCGTCACCCCAAGATCTTCATATGCTCGCGCGTATTCATTTCCGCCTTTTGCCGCTTCACGAGCGGCATTAGACAAAGTCTTTATACCCATTTCTAAACTCTCTATACTGCCTCCAGTTTGAGACAATACAAAATCAAGCTCCTGAAATGTCTCCCGGGAAACACCTATCTTTTGACTCATTTTATCAATACGGTCTGCGGTACCAGCTGATTTAGTAGCAAGCCGAGTTAGTCCGGTAACAACAACCGCAACACTTGCAGCGGCTGAGGCAAAAGCTATTTTCATAGCACGAGCGGCTTTCTTTGATTTACTGCCCATTTTCGTAATGGATCCACCTGCCTTATTTGCTTCTTGAGATATGTACTCTTTCCCGTCAATAACTACACTTACTTTGTTTTGGGCCATTTTTTATCCAATTCCTTGTTCTTTAATTCGTTCCATTTTCCCCGGATCACATCATATATATCCATATCCAGGGCCGGTTGATCACTCAACCCGCCAGGATATTTCATTCGTGCATATGTACCGTTTGAATCCATCAGCCGTAAACAGTCCTGTACCCACGGTCCCCAATTCTCTATTATTTCTGCTGGTTCCCGTCCGTCCGGGAGTTCGTCGCCGTATTCAAATTCTGTTCCGTTATAGATCCATTCTGTGGTGTCTTTGACTTCTTGGATCCCTTCACTGCTAAAGGGCGGTTATAATCCTCCACAATCTGCAGCATTTCTTCCGTTATCTCCGGGTAATCCAGGATGTCTTCCGCCAGGGAATCAATATCCTTGCTTTCTGCAGCATCACAAAAATTATGACTTTCTATACCTTCTTTCAACCGGATTTTTATATATGCGGCAGAGGGCACGTATTGGCTATCCATCAGTGCAGATAACTCATCGTCAGAAATACTATCCATGATATCATTTTTAATATCTTCCTCCTCTCTCCCGTCTGCATTGATTTTCAACCTTTTAGCAACGCTGACTATTGCCTTCTTATTCATACCTTTCTGCAGCCTTCTTTGTTCTGCATTAATTGCATCCTGCCCGGCAATGCTGTATTTCTTCGGCCGGATCCAGTACCCGGGAAAGGTTTTCAGTTCCTTTTTATCTCCAACAATTTTTCGCTGTGCTTCCTGTTTCCAGTTCATTTATTCCCCCTTAGTATGCGGCCTCATCATCTGTTACCAGATACATTGATATCATGTCGTCATAACTGTTTTTGTCTAATGCGTCGAATGATAAAGACTGTTCTATTGATACGCCGCCCTCCGACTTGCTTTCATCTGTATAACAGATATTTGGCAGATCAATAAAAGCAATCTCCTTCGTCCCACCTTCAAAGAACAGCTGCAATGATCCTTCATTGTTTGATTCTACCTTTGCGCGTTCTGTTTCGGTTATTGCTGTGGCTCGTAATGAAACTGACCCATTCGCGGAAAACATCCCCCGGGCATGATTCTGCTTGTACAAGCTGCCCTGGCCAAAACCTTCATCACCATCAACATTGTTTGCAATCTCAACACTTACACTTTTTGTATAGGTATGTTCGGTCCCGGAAACAATTGTTTTTCCGTTTGAAAATTTCATCGCAGAAACAGCCGGCAGCTGTACGGTTGATTTTTCCTGTCCCCCGTCTTTTTCTGTATGGATCAAAGAAAATGTTATGTTTGCGCGGCCTTTCAGATCCGCCGATATAGATAGACTGTCAAACACTCCACCTTTCCCTAGTTCATTCGCTCCGGACCCATCATATTGCACTGAATATGTCGGCAATTCTGTGTTATCCAATACAGAAACAAACTTATGCAGATACTTACCGCTGCCTGTCTCGCCAAAAAAGATTACTGCATATCTGCCTTTTGCCTGTGTTGCCGTTATAGCAATCGGACTGGTAACATCCAGATCATCCGCGCCAAACAATTTTTCTGCTGCATAATCTGTATAGCCTTCAATTGTTGACAGTAAATCTGCAATGGTCCCTGTAGGTGCTAATGTACCGCTGGTCCCAAAATTTTCATCCGCAGATTCACCCCCCAGGTCTCCAACTTCTGATTGAATATCGGATCCGCTTACAGAAATTTTTGCTGACTGCTCGGATCCTACATATTTTACAAGTAAAGCGCCCCCAACTTCCTGCGGGCTGCCAACTTCGCCGCCTAACGTACCAGCAATTCCCATACCTACGGCGCCGCATGCCTCAAAATAGCATGGGATCTCAGCATTCAGATCCACTGAATCAACATACATGCCGCGCTTCGCGTTCCGTCCTGTAATTACCTCATCATCGGATTTATTCGGCGCTGTCTGCAGCACTGATAAACCTGTTATCGGGAAACGTTTTGTCCTTGCCGCCTCTTCTCCTACATTATTTTCCGGTCCGCCTATTGTTACGCCGGTAAATTGTCGTTTATACATGTTTTATTACCCCCTGTTCATTTCTTGCATTACTGATATAGATATCAATACATACTTTTCGGTCCCGGTCCCCCCGGGAAAATATTCAATATTATTTATTCTCGCGTGATATACTTGCCCATCCAGTGAATCATAATCAAATATGCAATCTGCCAGGGCATCAGCATAACGCATGGCCCGTCTGCTCGTTATCTCGTCCGTATACCCATCAACTGCAATTAATAGATCTATGTTATAGGATCCGCCTATGACTCCCTGTGCCTCATCATCCGGCGTTAATAACGTAGGATCTATCAAAACAAACGGTTTCATACGTCCGCGCTTTGTGTAATCTTGACCGATTGAAATAGATGTCAATGCCGGTAGTTCTTCCCCGGTCTCGTCTCTGATCTGCTGCAAATACGGATCAATATGCTGCTGTATAAATGTTTTTACTGTATCAAGTGTTTTTTCGGTCCATCTCATATTTTCAGCCCCTGTTCTTCAATTCCTTCATCAATCCTTTTTCTCAGATTGTCGTTAAACTTCCCGGAATTGATAAACTTTCTAACCCCAGGATAAAAGAACGGTCTCGGCTCAATCCTGGCGTAGCTTGCAAATACTTCCCGTCCATCATGTGTAACAAAATGCAGCGCTTTCGCGTTTTCCGGTTCGATTTCAGCCCCGTTGTATTCATATACAGACGCCAGATTCGGCGCTTTCAGTTTAAAATATGGCCTGTTGCCGCGCTGTTTATACTTGATGCTCTTTTCAAATCCCCCTGTACGTCTCCGGAATTTGGACCGAAAACCACTTTGTACTTCCAGTTTTGCACCATATGCTGTGCTTTCCAGGGCTTTGTTCAGCAGCTGCGGGCTCTTCTCGCTTAACTGCAGCAGCTTATGACTAACATCATCATCAAATCTTATTCTGATTCCCTCGCCTCGCATATTTGTTTTAGCCATATCACACCATCACATTTCTGTAACTCTCAAAGACCCGCTGTACAGATAGCGGCATTACTAATTCATAACCAACATTTACCCCGTCCGGTGTTGTTTGTGATTTAATCCCCATTGCATTATCATTCAATCGACTCAGGTTCCAGCTTACCGCCTCAATTGCGGCAAATTTAATATCAGCTGGTAATGTGCTTTCGGTCCAGCCGCCTATATAGGTGATCTCGATATTGCGATTACCAACAGGAAATTTACTTCCATCTATCCTTTGCAGAACCCCTGTATCAGTCTCAGTATAATACAATTCTGGATCCAACACCTCACCATCTACAGTCACAGAAGAGACAGAAGAAACTGGCCAGCAGAGCAGCAATATGGTATCCCTACCATTTCCGGAGTATTTTTCCGTCCTCTCAGACTCCATTATTTCGCGATGCATGATAGACTCACCCCGTTTTGTTATCCAACCGTTAAGCAGCTCAGTCTTCTCTCGTAAATCATCAGGGAGATTTAAGAATCTTTGTATAAATGACCAACTCAAAATGTTCATCTAGATTCCTTATCCTTCTTATTTATCGCTTTTCGCTTCTTCGATTCTGTTCGTGAGATTGTAACGTAGCCTATTCTCTCCAGTTGTCTTGCTGTTGATTCACTCATCACAGCCTTGTCACCCTGAATATAGGATCCGCCCGGTCCTGCATGAGAAACCTTTACCTCAACCTGTACCTGTTTCATTCATTCAACCCTCGTTCAAAAACTCTATACAGGGGCAACAACCCCCGTATAGACCTACTCTATTATTCTACGCCTATTATGACGCAGCCATTGTTAATTTTTGGATAGCCTCTGAAAGCATTACAGCAGCATCCAGCCGCTCATACACGCGAAACCCAACCTGGCCATTAGCTGCATAAAGCTCATTCAACCGCTGAATTGACCGTCTGCCACGTTCTGCTATGGTGTAATAACTCAGATCACCAATGATCATCGGCGAAGCTGATGCCTCCATGTCCGGCATGCCCTCTGATTCGCTGTACTTATGGCCAGCTAAGCTGTCCGGTTGTCCAGCCTGCAGACTCGGCTGCCAGATGTACCTATTATTGCTGTCTTTCAGCTTCCTTATGGCCTTGGTCGTGCTGCTGTTAGCCAGGATCACGGCGCGCTTTCTGTACTGCTTCTTAAGTGAATAGACAAGATCAAGGATCTCATCTGATGTTATAGCGGCAGTAGCGGCTGCAGTTTTACCAGCTGTCGCCCCGGTTATCAATCCACCGATCTGGCTGGATCCAGTACCCTGACAGAACTTGTCCTCCATTGCTGCCCCAGCGAGATCTGCATAATTACGAGCTAATTCAGAGAATAGATCAAAACCACTGTCGGCAAGGAGCTCCTCAGACAATTTGACAAGATAGGTAAGTTTGTACGCTGACAGCGTCTTCTTGGTGTGCGTCGGGGTGGCTTCCGTATAAGAACCCGCTTCATCGGTCCAGTATACTGTGCCCCGGCTGTTCTGAATGGGAATATCCCGATCGTTATTCAGCCGAATAACATTCGCAAAACTACGAACAGCAGAAACTTCGGGAAGTTTGTGGACAATCATATTTGCGAGATCCGTCGGTACCAGGTATCCGCCATTTGCAGATGTCCCAATAGACATAGCACGCGCTTCCTTCTCTTCTAGTGAATCAATACCTGACCGGATAAACCGCTCATACGCTGCGCGATACTCCGCAGAATCCAGTGTCTCCCCGGATTCCCTCTGTTCTCCACCCGGATTAACGTCTGGTTTGATCCCGGACCCGTCGCGTCTTTCCATTTCGCTTTCAGTAGCTTCCAGGCCTCGCAGCCGCTCAATGTCGCCGTTCAGACTGTCAACATCAGCCATGATATTATCATATTTGGACCGTTCCTCTGCTGTAAGACTTCTTTTTTCGTTGTCTGCAGCATCCAAAACCTCGCGCGCCTGCTTTACCAGCTTAGCCCTTTTATCAAGCATTTCCTGTAAATTCATTTATTACTTACCTCTCTTATTTTCAATTTTTCGCGTAGTACCGAAATAGGTGTCTGTGCGGAATCTCCCGACGGAGTGCCTTTATCCGACGCTTCGGACTCTGGCTTATTCCTGCAAATTACCTCTTTCGATCTCGCGTAAACCTCTGTTGTTTCATATGCCGGTTCTGTAACCGGTGAAAAATCATACAAATTTTTGATCTTCTTAATGGTCCGAATATCTGTTACGGATCCGTCCTCTCCTTCTTCTGTCACCCAGGTTTCGCCGTCCTGCTCAACAGAAAAAGCAAATGACATTTGATCAACCAGCTCACTTTTGATTGCCTCATAACCTTCACGGCCCCATACTGACCCTTGCACTTCCGCACGCATGAAAACACCTTTTTCGTCCTCACTTGCTTCTAGCGTTTCATTTTTAAAGCTGGCCATCGGTTTTGCTGTATCATGGTTCCAATATACGTTCGTATTTTTCTTTTCCAGTGCATCTGCAGCAGCCCCCGGCTCGATTACCTCAACCAACCCCGGGAATAGTACCGTTCTCTGACCGTATACAATTGGATATCCCTCAATAATCATCTTGTCTTCGTCTTGTTTTTCCCGGATCTCGATATTGTCCAGATCAACAAACCGCCTCTCAACTGTATTTTTACCCATTATTTTTATTCCCCCCCTTTTAACTATCCGAAACAATGTCACAATCGCAGCCCTCGTGATACGGGGGATGCGAACGGTCCGACGTCGGCCGCAGCGGATACTCCGCGCCGTCCGGCTGAAACTCTTCACCTTTTCTCAAGAAACTTTCCTCTACTCCAATTACAGCGCCGTCTAGTTCATTGCAGAATGGGCAACTTCTCCCATGCGCAACGGACCGGATCTTTGATACTCCAAAACTGATATATGCGGCCTTTGCAAAATAGCTTCGCATTCTTGGCGTTTCCATCTGATCAACACGCTGCGGGTTTTTGTCCTGCCATGTTTCTGTTGTCTGCTGCAGCTGCTCTTTGTAATCTGTATCTGCTTCAATTGCAGCATCAATTGTTTTAATCAACTTTCTTTGATCATCCAGCATATATCTACGTGCAAATAATCCTATATATTGATCAACTGCTCTCTTGTACTCTTCTGAAACTGTAGAATCCTTTCCTAGCTCTACAGCATAAACGGGATACAGTTCAGCACTGGCCTTTTTAAATATCTGTTCAAACTCTTCTTTGGCAAATTCTTCTATGGATCCATATTTTTTTATAATATGATGTTTGGCTCCTTCGGCGTCCTTCTCTTCAAGCTCTTCTTTCAGCCAATCAATTTCACGTTTGACCACTCTTTTTGCAGCACTTCTCAATTCACCTCGGTATTTATCCGCGATATATCGCCGGTCCGAAACTGACCTAAATTCCTTAACGGACCTGTTCTCTTTTTCTATATATGCGACATTTTTATTGTTCTGCTCGCTCTCAGTTTTCGCCGGAATATTTGCATCCAGATAAATTTTCTTGTTTGCCATATTCAACGGCGCTAAGAAAATCTGGCCCATTCCATCAGGCTGCGGATTCATATCCTCAAGCGATCGAATCTCGTCCGCATTCATCCAACCGTTTGCAGAAGCAATCTTATACGCTTCAAACCTGCTTTTTGTATCTCCGCGCAGCAGCCCTTCCAGAGAAAATTTTACATACTCACCAGGTTTAAGCAGCTTCATGTTTATTTCTTGTTCCCAGCGGACCACGCGCGGCCGCCAGGTATAAATAACCGCTTCAATTGACTGCTGCTCTATATTGGAAAATGTCGCCCGTTCCAGATCTCCTACCATATGCGCCGGTAAACCAAACCAACGCGCAATCTCTGAAACCTGGAATTTACGTGTTTCCAGGAATTGCGCATCATCATTTGTTACCCCAACCTTTTGGTATTCCATCCCCTCTTCAAGCATGATTAATTTATGGGCTTTCCGCAGCCCCTTGTAATTATCATTTAATTCCTGCCGTAATCGCCGGTATGCTTCCTCGCTTAAATTCTTGGGATGTTTTATAAATCCGCCGGTGTTCGTACCCTGCCCAAAAAAGCGGGACCCATACTCTTGTGCGGCTAGCCCCAGCCCAACGCTTTCTCTAGCTAACGAAATAACGGAATATGAATTTATTCCATTGCTGCCGAAACCGCGGATATGCAGTACTCTCCGCTTCTGGAACACATAATCTGTTGGCAAATATCGATATATTAATTCCCCTGTGCTGAGTCGTTCTGGGATAATTTTATCGGGATGAATCGGCCATAACTCAACTACTCGACCCCGTCCATCCCGGACAATCTCAGCATATGCGGATCCTCGTAATTCCAAATGCCCCTGCATTACCTCCTTGAATACGTTAGCCGGCATCTCCGGATTAGGGTAAGTACTCAATAATCTGGACACCGGGTGTTGTACCTCTTCTCTTCCACTTTCGGTTTTTCTGTACACATGTACCGGCAATGTGGATAATGTTTCTGTGGTGCGTCGTACGCAGGAAAAAACTGTTGATAAATTCAGCGCTGTTTCTGGCGTAACGTTCGCTCCTGAGTTGGTCCTGGACTGTAAAAGAGCCCCCCAGCCATCAGAATCTTTTAGCGTAAGCTCGCCATTTGTAACACTTCTATATGCTTTTATTAGGTTCCCAAAAAATCCCATCTATACTATTCCCCTTTTATAGAGACAATACGCCGCGTTTTTCATATATAGAACCAGCAAAACCGGCTTGACTTGCTCGGTCCTGTGCCATAATTGAGGCAACAACACCATCAATCCGTTTTCCTGTCGCCTTTCTATCTGGTTTAACCGGTTTTATATTTCCTGCCGGATCCGTCTTTACCTCAGTGCAGCTGATCATCCATTTCATGACGGGATTCCCGCCGTTGTTTATTTCCTGCGATAGTATTTTTTTTTCAAAATCTTTTGACGATCCAGATAATGAGGCAAAACCCTGCCTAAACGGGATCCCTCCTAGCCCTTCATCAATCAAATGGTTTGTAATTTCCGTTGCATTCCATGGATCATATGCAAATTCCTGCAGCCGATATGTTTCCGCGTCCTGTTTTATTTGCTGCTCGATAAAATCGTAATCAATGACATTCCCGGGCGTCGTCGTGATAAATCCTTGATCTCTCCATAATGTATATGGGACCTTATCGCGCCGCTCCCGGTCCAGCAAATTTTCTTCCGGGATGAAAAACCGATATAAATAATGGTATTGCGTTTCCATATCCTGTGGCGGGAAACATAGAACCCATGCTGTAATGTCAATGTTAGTTGATAGGTCTAGTGCGCCGTAACACGGCCGGCCGGATAGATCCGGGATAGTGCCGCTGCACTTTTCCCAGGCTTCCGCGCCGATCCAACGGCTTACTGCCTGTGTCCACGTATTAAAGTTTTTAGTTAATACGCTGTTTTGTTTCTGCGGTGTACTTAATGCCTTTGTAACCTGGCTTTGTAAATAATCTCTTGATATAGAAATACCTAGATTTGGATTAGCTTTCCCCCAGACATTCTCATCCGTCCAATCGTCACCTTCATCTAGTGTGTAAACAATACCAAATACATCCTCCGGCCTCGGGTCCATCGTACCCTCTAGGATACCGATTATTAATGAACGCTCTTCCTGGAAGCATGGTAGATTTTTATCGTACCCGGCTGTTGTAATGATATACATTAATGGCTGCGCGCGGGATCCCATCCCATCTTCCATAACATTTACTAATTCCGCTGTTTTGTGTGCGTGGTATTCATCAACTAACGCAAAATGGGGGTTCTGGCCGTCCTCTGTATCTGAATCCTTACCCAATGGCCTCATAATTGTTTGTGTGCCAGGTATGGTTATGGTGCTATTCTGTTTGTACGTCTTGCAGCGTTTTCTCAGGACCGGGTGTTTTTGTATTTGCATGTCCGCTTCTTTCCATGCAATTTTCGCCTGGTCTTTTTTCGTTGCAAGACAATATATTTCCGCCCCCTCTTCATGGTCCGCAAGTAGCATATAATTCGCTGTAGCTGCGGCCATCGTCGTTTTTCCGTTTTTACGGGCAACCTCAATATAGGCTTTTGTAAATCTCCTAGTGCGGCTGCCAACTCGTTTCCAGCCAAACAAACACCAGTCTATAAATTGCTGCCAGGGTTCCAACCGGATTTTTTTCTTTTCTTTGGCCCATATCCCTTTAGTGTGCTGCAGCTGTTCAGTAAATTCTATCTTTCGAATAGCAGCCTCTCTATCAAAATAGTAGGGGAATTCTTCTGTATTCTGTCGCTGTAAATCATCAGCGTGACGCTCAACCGCTTTACGCACATATACACAAACAGTAACCTTGTTATTGAGAACATCATCTATGTACCGCTCAGCGGCAAAATTCAACTGTCACCCTCCGCTAATAATTTTTCCATCGGGTCTACTTCTTTTCCTTTCTCTATACCCTGTAAATCGATTTTGTTTCTTGATGATGGAGTCATACCCAATTGCATACTCAGTTTATAAAACTGTTCCCATGCCTCGCGTCTTTCGAGCATCTCCGGCATAGATTTACGCTGATATCCACGACCCTTTCTATATTCAGCAGTACTGCGCTTCTTCTTATCCGGTCCGTGATGTATATCGTAATCAGCTTCCTGATAGTCCCCCCAGCTTTTACATAGCTGATAAAATATAGGCATGTCCGCAACAGTCAGCACCCCTGAATCGATGAGCTCATTAATATGCTCACGCCAGAATTTCTTACCCCACCTATTTAATCCTGTTGGTGGTCGTATATCCTGATCCGGTTTATCAAACGTCGGCTCCTTCTCAGGATTACGATCCTTTCGAAAGGTCCCTTGGATGAGTTTCTGTCCTTTTGGTTTCCTCGGTCTGCCAGCCATTTAAGAACCTCTCATTTTGACATCACTTATAAAAACCTCAGGCCGCGGTTAGTCCTCG
>JAIPFS010000014.1 GCA_021736545.1 Spirochaetia bacterium
ATGCAGCAAGCTTTGAAATGGTGATACATGTCGGTATCTGCGGAAGCCTTCAGAAGGAACTGCCACTGTATTCTCTTGTTTTTCCCTATTGGGCACTGCAGCACGATCTCTATATCAAGTCCTTCGGCTTCAAACTCGGCGAAATCCCCGGGGCATCCATCGCTGGTGTAGTTTTGAATAGAAAACTGCAGGAGCAATTAAAAAATCATGCTGAAAAAGTATTGAAACGTTATGAAAGAAGGAAGTGGCCGCTTGCAGAAGTACATCTGGGTGGGGGAGTACTTACTGGTGATGCTTACGTACAGCAAAATGAGAAATCAGCTCTGCAGAAATTATATAAAACCAGTAAAACTTTTCAAGATACACCTGCAAAGGAAAAGGATGAGGCGTGCTGTGCAGATATGGAAGGCTTTTCCATAGCCCTCGCTGCAAAGCTGCAGGAAATACCTGCTGGAATGATACGGGTAGTATCTGATGATGCGACAGGGGGAAAACCAGTTAATTTTGCTGCATTTATGAAAGAGAGTTCAGCCCTCTGCAAACAGATAATAATGGAATTCGCAGCTCAAAGCAAGCGCAATCGAATGAACGATCTCCCGCCGGAAGAGCAGTAAACCTCAGACATCACCCAAGGAAAAATCCCCGACTATTTTATAATAATTCCCTTCCTGAATTACATGCAGTTCTCGATTAGGAAAGTAGACAGGCAGCAGTTCTTCAATTTTTTCAGCTCCTGCCATAACTATTTTCTCCCTCTCCTTAACCGGAATCTGTGATAATGTTGATATGGATATATCAATTACATAACCCCGTCCGGATTTGCTTCCATACCCCGGTGAGAACTGCGGCCAGGCGCTGAAAAGTCCATCATAAGAGACACTCGAAGCGTTACCCCTCTTAAGCCGATTAGGGTGCAGGGGATAAAGTTCCCCATAGGTATCTTCAAGATAGCTGTCTGTTTCATCCATGAGAGCCCGCAAGGTATCCTCAAAAACTCGTTGTTTGTGATGCATAGAAAAATCCCTCATAAACAAAATAGTGTAAAGCGACTATTTGATCAAATATCTTTTTATAAATTCATTCAAGCTGCTGCGGTGCTCATCAATAATTTCAACCGCAGCTTTTTTCATACGCTCAATATTCTCTTTGCTTGCATCATCCATGCGGATAGGAAGGTCTTGAAAATCTGAATGTATACGATGGTAGGTAACATCCGGCATGCACTCAAGTGTCTCATTTACAGTGAAGTACTGACTGGAAGAGTATATATTCATTAAAGGGACACCCTTTGAGGGAGTTATCCAATCAAAGAAACCCATCCCCCGGACTTTTGAAAGAGGAAGGGTAAATTTTTTCTGGGAAGTGCTTATAGAAAGAATATGAAAGTGCTCCGCCCAAGGGAAAAGTTTCTTCGCTTCCAGATATGCATACAATGATGGGTTGTTAGCGGCTGTCCCTCCGTCTATAAAACAGAACTTTTCATTTCTCCCTATAGGATGAGTTATCAACGGGGAAAAGTAGGTGGGCGCAGCAGAAGTGGCTCGCCCAGCTTCCCGCATGTAAAAATTCTTTTTTCCGTATGAGGTAAAGAGAAAGGGAGCACCCCGGAGACAGTCATAAGATACAATCAGCAGTTTTCCCAGAGAATCATGCATAGTAAGATTCCCAAAAAGTTCCTTTAAAAGTGATTCAAGAGTTTCCTCAGAATATTTTTCTATAAACATCTGTTCAAAGGCTTTCAGATGGCCGAAGCTGCTTCTCGGAAAAATATCTTCCCCCCGTTTTTCGTAGATTTCCAGAATTTTTTCTATGGTAAATGAAGGCAGAATGTTTTTCTGATAATGTTTTGCTCGTCTTTTTGTAAGAAAAGAAAAAAGTTTACTTGATTCTGCTTTGCTTCTGTCAGCCTTTAAATCTAGATTTCCCGTGTAATCCGCAGATCCAGTTGATTCTTCAGCTTTTCCAGATTCTTCAAATTCTGCTGAAGATGAAATGGAGGGTGCAGTTAAGCCGAGAGCAATTAATCCTCCAGTTGAAGTACCTGAAATCAAGTCGAAATATGAGTATAAAGGGGAATTCAGGCCTTTTTCGGTCATCATCTTCTGAAACTCTTTAAGAATTGTGAGCGGGATAACTCCGCGAATGCCCCCTCCATCAATGGACAGAATTGTTATGTGTTTTTTCCCATGATTATTCGTGAATATTGCCATATGTGTAGTATTGTTTCTAATATTTCAAACATGGTCAATACTAATGTAAGGTATCGATACACCCAGGGTAAGCCCTTGCCAAGGAGGTTTAAACTCCTTGGCCGCCACAAGGGGCGGGGTATTTCCCTTTCGTTCCCTGCTCTCGCTCGGGAGTGGAAACTTCTCATTGCTTCCGCTCCTCTCGCTCCGTTTGGGAATGAAACCCAAGGGAAATACCGCAAATCCTAAATCTTTGAATTTTATATTCGCAGGAAACAGAATTAAAAAAATGGCGAGTCATGTTATGACTCGCCTATCGGCTGGATTTTCAGCCCATTTTACATGTTTGTTACTTAATATTGCTAGTAAACTATTCAGCTTCAGCTAACGCTTCAGCTGCTAATTCAACAAAATCATCAACATGAATTGAAACTCCGGAAATTGCATCTGTCTTTCCTTCTTCATTATAGCTTATAGCAGCAGGATCCTGAGTTTCCAGGAGGCGCTGCTCCATCAGGTTTGCTTGAACAGTCCAATCAGACTGTGCTCCTCCGTGTTCTACCATCCCGTATTCACCAGCTGCATCTACTTCTTTTTTATTTTCGCCGGCTTCATTAACAGCGTTCCAATTTACTGCAACAATAAAACCATTTGCTACAGCAATATCAATAGTAGCTTTCCAACCTGATGACTCAGAAAAACTATCCGCTTCTGCATGATAGGTACCATCTTTATAAGGAGCTTTTCCATCTGGTCCGTCATTCAGTGCTTTTTCAACTAATTCAAAAAAGTCGTTTACGTGAATAGAAACACCTGCAATATCATCTGTGTGTCCTTCATCATCGGAGTATGTGACTGCAGCAGGGTCCTGGCTTTCAAGAAGAAATTTCTCAGCTTCCTGAGCCTGAACATGCCATTCAGCCTGTGCTTGGCTATTGGCAACCATACCGTAGTCTCCCTCTTCTGAAGCTGTTTTCTTGGATTCACCTGCTTCATTAACGGCATCCCAGTATGCAGCAACGATTCTGCCGCTTACCACAGTAAGGTCTACAGTAGATTTCCAGCCTGATCCAGCAAATTCCATGGCTTGTGCAAAATAGCGGCCATCTTCATAGGGACCTAAACCTGAAGGCCCTTGAGCAAGAGCTTTTTCGGCGAGTTCAAAGAATTCAACGACATGGATAGATACTCCTGCGATGTCATCTGTGTGTCCTTCATCATCAGAATAGGTGATTGCAGCAGGATCCTGATTTTCCAGCAGAAATTGCTCAGCTTTCTCTGCCTGTTCGTACCACTCAGCCTGAGCTCCTGCGATCGCGACCATATTGTACATTCCCATCTTATCGGTGGTCTTTTTATCAAGTCCGCCTTCGACATTGGCACCATTCCATTCAGCAGAAACAATCTCTCCATCTTCTACTTCCAGGGTAACCATATATTTCCAGCCGGTCTTCTCAGAAAAACCATCTTCCTGAGCAAAATATATCCCGTCTTCATAATCCGCTGCTTCTACAGTTGGAGCTTCCTCAGTAACTTGTTCCTCAGCTTGGGGTTCAGGTTCTTCAACTGGTGCAGGGGCTGGTGCTTCTTCCTCTTTTGAGCATTGTGTAAAGAGCAGCATTAGCGCTGCTAGTGAAAAGATAAGAAGAACAGAAATTGAAATTCTTGCTATTCTTTTTGTCATAAACTTTCTCCCTCCAAAAAATTAATTCTGAGTAAAATTATAAGTAAAAAATCGTTTTAAAGCAATAGTTTTTGTTTTATTTATTATGTAAATATGATATATTTACTATTGTAATGAAAAATGTGAAGTTAGTTGATATTATAATTATATTTTTCACAATAATAACTATAATAATATTTTCCCTGTTTGTTTATTTGCAGCCGAATGATGCAAAACAGGTAGTTATTGAATCTTCTCATGAAACATGGATATATGATATAAACGATGACATGATAATTGATATACCAGGTCCTCTAGGAGAGACAGAGGTCGTCATCCAGAACGGTTCAGTTCATGTTCATGATTCCCCCTGCAGGAATAAAATTTGTGTTTCCACTGGTGAGATAAAAAGAACAGGTCAGTGGATTATCTGTCTGCCCAATGATGTGTTTGTAAGAATTGAGGGAAGGGAAGATACCAATGAAGATAAGGTAGATGATGTCGCATTCTGAAATATCCAAAGCCGACCAAAAAGCTGACAAAAAAAAAGAAAGCAGCATTTCACAGATGAGTGGGGAAGAAACTGCAGAAATTCATGGGAATTTCAGGCTTGAAACAATAGCTCTCCTTGGAGCATTGGCTCTTTTCCTCTCAACAGTTGAATATCTGGTTCCAAAGCCGGTCCCTTTTATGCGCTTAGGACTTGCGAATTTAGCTGTAATGATCGGGCTTTCCTTTCTGAATAACCGAGAATATCTACTTTTAGTCGTACTGAAGGTAGTTGGTCAAGGGCTGGTACATGGAACAGTTTTTTCATATATTTTTCTATTCTCCCTGGCAGGAAGTACCGCCAGCGGTATCGTTATGCTTCTTTTATTCAGGCTGGTTAATAGCCATGTCTCATTTGTCGGCATTGGTATTGCTGGAGGGATAAGCAGTAATCTGATGCAGATACTGCTGGCGAGGCTTATTCTATTTGGTGAAAGCGCCTGGCTGATAGCTCCGCCATTTCTCATATTAGGATTCTTTTCTTCTCTGTTTCTCGGTATACTGGTACAGCGATTCTACAATCAGTCAGCCTGGATACAAAAACACATGTCTCAAGTCTCTAATGATAGAACACGAATACAAATACTGGAAAAACTGAAAATAGACAGATCGGCATTTTCATTGCGCAGCAGAAACAATCTGCCCATGCTTTTCGGGCTTTCCATGATTCCCGCCATTGTGTTTACTGATTCAGTTTGGATCCTTTCTGCACAGCTTCTATTTCTTCTTACTCTGCATAAAGTTCAAGGGCGTAAGATAAAGTTACTGCCGAATATAATTATGATTGCTTCTATTTCTGTTCTGAATCTGCTTCAGGCGAACGGTAAAGTTCTCTATTACCTGGGTAATTTTCCGGTTACAGAAGGCGCGCTGGTCATTGGTTTAAGAAAGGCTTTTCTATTAATAGAGTTGATCTATTTATCACAATATATGGTTTCCAGAAATCCGGTTTTCCCTGGTAAAGCAGGTGCTTTGTTATCTCTGCAGTTTTCCTATTTCAATAAACTCATGAAAAACAGATTTTCTCTGCATCCAGGAAGATTTATGAAAGATGTCGATGAAATGATAATCACCATGGAACAGGAACAACTGGAATTAGCGGAAGATGAAGCGGAAGGATCAGCATCAGGTCCTGACGACTTTTCAATCAGCCTGAGAAAGGGAAAGGGTAGGACTGAGTCCCGTAAAAACAATCTTATTCATGGTCCCGGTTTTCTGCGTGAAGGGGCAGCTGCGATATTTTTTTGGCTGCTTACCATTTTACTACCGCTGCTCCTAAGCGAAATACCCAAAGTGTCACCATGAAACTATACCGGAATAGTAGTTCATGGGAGAGTTTATAAGTGAATGCTGTAATCATCATTATTTAAAGAATAGGTATAAGTCCCTTTATCAGCCGATTCTTCACCATCAGCAGCATCCTTATCAGCATCTTCTGCTTTAATACCCGAAGTAAGATGGATCTCTTTTTTATTATCAACAAAAACTGCCTCAATACCGTCCATCTCCTCGATGAAAGAAATGCCTTGTTCCAAGCCCATGGAAAAAACTGCGGTGGATAAGGCATCAGCAATAAAGGATTCTTCACTTAAAATACTGACACTTTCGATGCTGTTTTCTACGGGATATCCGGTTTCAGTACTGAGGATATGATGATATCGGGAACCTTCCACTGTAAAATACCGCTCATAAGTACCGGAAGTTACAACAGCACCGCTTGTAAAACTGATTACCATCAGGTAATCACCTCGTGGTGAAGCAGGATCCTGGATTCCAATTCGCCAGGGATCATTTCCCGGTTTGGATCCTACAGTTTGAATATTTCCGCCAAGATTTATTATTGCACCTTCTATTCCTTCTGAAATGAAAAGATCCCGGAGTATATCGGCAGCGTAGCCCTTAGCGATACCTCCGACATCAATAACCATTCCTTCCCGTTCCAATCCAATTTCATGTGTTTTATTTTTCTCAAATATAATATCTTTATAGTCGACCAGAGGCAGCAGTTCATCTAATTCGTCATCAGAAGGTATCCGGGCATTGTCTGAGCCGATTCCCCATGCTTGTACGACTGGTCCAATTGTGGGATCAAATGAAGCTTCACTGATTTCAGAAATATGGACCGCCTCTTTTAGAACCGAAAAAGTATCATCTGAAACAGGGACCAGTGAACTTCCTGCAGCCTTGTTAATACGGTTAATTTCACTTTCTTCAATATTCAAGCTCATTAATTCTTCAATCCTATCAAGCTTGTCAAAAGCCTGTTGAAAAATATGAGATTCTTCAGATATTCCTTCATCATATATACTGATTCTGCAAACAGTTCCCAGTGCTAAATGATTAGAATACACCGGTTTATATGTAGTTTTATCAGTATTATGTGAAACATATTCACTTTTACAACCGTTCATATAAAGAAAACATGATAAAATTAGTAAAAATAGCCAGTTTATGTGTAGAAATCTTTTAAAATCCATGGTTAAATTATGATGAAAAAAGTAAGACTTGACAACTGTCGATTTGGCTATTAGTTTGTATTTGCAGATAAAATTGGGAGTATATGATGAATAAAATTAAAATTGTGATTCTCGGCGGCGGGTATGCCGGTGTACATGCAGGAAAAAAGCTGCATAAGAAATTCAAGAAGCTGAAAGACCGTGTAGAAGTGACCCTTATTGACAAAAAACCATATCATACCTTGATGACGGAACTGCATGAAGTTGCAGGAGGTAGAGTCGGCGAGGAATCTGTAAAAATATCATTTGACAGAATTTTTTCAGGCAAAATGGTCAATGTTGTACAAGACGAAATTAATGATATTGATTTTAATAATCAGAAACTTGTTTCGTCGGATAACTCCTATGAATATGATTATCTCCTCATATCTACAGGGGCAGAAGCTTCTGATTTTGGTATTCCGGGAATTAAAGAGCACTCTTTTCCCCTCTGGGGGCTTGAAGAGGCTTTAGCCATTCGAGAGCATATAGAAGATGTTGTTCGCAGAGCTGCAGTTGAAAAGGATGATCAGAAAAGAAAAGAAATGCTGACCTTTGTAGTTGCAGGTGCCGGTTTTACTGGTATAGAAATGATGGGAGAGTTAGTAGAATGGCTTCCAGTACTCTGTAAAAAACATCATATTGATATAGATGAGGTTTCCCTGAAGACTGTTGAGGGCTTAGGTAAGATATTGAATACCTGGCCTGAAAAGCCGAGGAAAAAAGTAGAGAAATTTCTCAAAAGGAAAGGTGTGGATCTGCATCTGAATTCTTTCATTACTAAAGCTGAAAAAGATAGACTGGAATTGAAAGATGGAACGGTTATAAAAACAGATACCATTATTTGGACCTGCGGAATAAAGGGATCTTCTTTCGGTGAAACTCTTGACCTTGAAGAAGGGAAAATGGCCAGAAAGAAAGTTGACGCATACATGAAAAGTCCCAATTATGATAATGTGTATCTGGCTGGAGACCAAGTGTGGTTTCTGGAAGAAGAAAGACCGCTTCCGCAGATTGTTGAAGCTGCCGAACAGACGGCTTCAGTTGCTGTTGATGGAATCACTTTTAAAGCAAAGGGCCAGTTAGGCTATGATGTAAAGGAACCCAAACCCTTCTCATCAAATTTTCATGGTTATATGGTCTCGATTGGCGGTAAATATGGTGTATCCTACACCATGGGTTTCTCTCTATCTGGATTTTTCGCTTTGGCGCTGAAGCATCTTATCAACATCTATTACCAGCATACTGTTTGCGGGGTAAACGGCTGGTGGAGGTATATTCAGCACGAAATTTTGAATATTAAAAATAAACGCTCATTGATCGGCGGCCTTGCTTCATTTAAAGTGCAGTCCTACTGGACAACCTTTCTTCGCATGTTCCTTGGAGCAATGTGGTTTATTGAAGGAATAAAAAAGGTCCTTGAAGGCTGGCTGGCTGATAAAACTGGCGGATACGTCTACTGGGGAAGCAGCGCAGAAGGGGCAGACGCTACAGCATCAGCATCTGCTGCTGAATGGGGAGAAGGTGCGGCTGAGACAGCTGAAGCAGCAGGTGAGGCTGTTCAGCAGTTTGCACCGCCCCTGCTTGATAATCCGACTCTGTTATTTCAGTGGGTAAATGAGACTTTTGTTGCACAGGCCCCCTATTTCTTCCAGGTTATGATTGTTGTAGGGGAGATCCTTCTTGGACTCTGCTTCCTTGGAGGCTTATTCACATTTCCTGCGGCAGTTGCCTCTATCGGACTCTCCGTTATGCTTCTTATTGGAGCGATGGCAGGACAGGAAATTCTGTGGTATATCGCCGTTTCAATTGTGATGCTCGGCGGAGCTGGGCGAGCTTTCGGATTAGATTACTGGGTTATGCCTTGGATTAAGAAAATTTGGAACAGTACACGACTTGCACATAAGACTTACCTGTATCTTGATGAGCCTGTAATGAAGTGGAAGAAAAGAAAGTAATAAAGTAGTAAGTGAAAGGAAACTGAATACGTGATACATGATTTTTGGAAGGATGCGCCTGAAATTGAAAAAGAACTTGAACGAGTGGATTATGAAATATATCGTTCAGTTTCCTCGGCTCATGGTTTCATTAAAGAGCATATACAGGACTTAGTAACACAGCAGGGCAAAAAATTACGCCCTGCCTGTGTACTCCTCTCTTACCAGATCATTTCAGATAAACTTCCTAACGATACGATATATCGATTAGCAGCAGGTGTTGAATTAATCCACCTAGCTTCTTTAATACATGATGATATTATTGATGATGCAGACCGCAGAAGGGGCAAACCTGCGCTTCATGCAAAAATAGGGAATAAAAAAGCGATTGTAGCAGGTGATTTTTTACTTGCAAAAGCCTTTTCACTCCTTTCTCGTGAAGAAGTGGATTCATTGAATCCATCAGTAGTCTCCCGCAGAATTACACGACTTTGTGAAAGTGAGATTGACCAGGATAGTGAAATTGGTGATTATTCCATTTCAAAATCCCATTATCTCAGAAGAATAGCTGGCAAAACCGCATCCCTGTTTTCCCTCAGCTGCTATGTTGGAGCACAGGCCGGGGAGGCCAGCAGAACCACAGTCATGCAGCTTTCACGACTGGGGTATAATATAGGAATGGCATTTCAGATAAGGGATGATATCCTTGATTACTCAGGTGACAGTCGAAATCTTGGAAAAGAAATAGGTAAAGATCTGGAATCTGGAATTGCTACATTACCCCTTATCTTAGCTCTTGATAATGAGAAACGTAAAAAAATGGATTCTCTGCATGCTCATTTACGTACTTTTACGCAGAGCAATCAAGATTCTAAGAAAAAAATCATAAAGCTTATACAAGACCTTAAGGGAGTTGAAAATTCCCAGAAAATGGTTGATGACTATTTACGCCTTGCAAAAAGGGATCTGAAAAAACTTACCCCCAATTCCGCCAATAAAACGTTTCAATGGATGCTGAATGCTCTGCTGGAAAGCAGCTTGTAGCTATCAGGATCTGCATTTAGCTATCAGGAGCTGGATTGAATTTGGTGAGAAGATGCTAAGCACCTCTGTAACCTTCAAATGATTTTACTGTTTACTAATTAAAGTTTGAAAATTTTCTGTCTCAATACTGCATTACCAATCACAAAAGAGGATATTTATGTTCAGGAAAAGTATTTTACTGCTCTTTGCATTCAGCACATTAACTGGGTTCAGCATGCACTCACTATCTGCTCTTGATTCGTTTTCTTCAAATCCGGGTGAGGCTAGAATCATGGGTTTGTCAGGAGCTTATACCGCTGTTACCGATGACAGTAACGCTTTATTCTACAATCCTGCCGGTTTGTCTGAGCTTCAGAATGGTAACACAAAGGTTCAGCTGGACTATGAGGATGCAGTAACCATGAATGGACTGGAAATTGATAATATGGATCATTTTTTTTCAAAGCCCTTGATAACTCCAAAAATTCTGTATACAGCACCCAATTGGGGCATATCTCTCTATTCAGGATATCAGTCAGATATTATTGATGCAGAAGGAAGTTCTTCTGATGAAGTGGTTTTGGATATTACTAAAAAAAATGTTTTGGAAGCCGGTTTCAGCTTTGATTTAGGTTCCATTTCTCTCGGTTTGGGTTTTCGGTCTTCAAAAGAACTTAACGCAGAATCAATAACATTAGAAAAAAATATTTCAACGGAAAATCTCTATATTGAACTGTTCCAGAATGTTCTTCTAGGTGATTATTCTTCCCAGAACGGTGAAAACGAAGAACTGATGGTAAGCGGCGGATTTTTAGCTGATTTAGGGAGTTTTTCTGTGGGGGTGTATAATGACTCCTTAATTGATCTCATTTCTCTGACAAATGAGGGAGATATTCTTAATTCCTTCTTTAAAGACATAAATATTGGAGCTGCTTTTCGTACAAGAAACTATGATGATTACGGCAACATTAAACTGCTGAGATTCCTTTGGGCTCTTGATATTGACAATGCAGCCTTGGGAATTTTTGAAGAAAATGAGGATCCGGACAAGGATCAGAGAAAACTGCAGATTGGGTTTGAAACAGGACTCTATTTTTCAGAAAAGGCTAATTTAGCAATTCGTGCAGGATACAGTGAACCGCTTCCAGATTACAGGGACCTGCTTTTTGGTTTGAATATCAATGAGGGAACTTTCTCCTTCGGACTCGGGCTGAACTTATTATTTACAACTTTTGATGTAGGAGTACAGGTTCCTCCAGATGCTTTTGTCCTGCTTATTGACCCTGAATATGACTACACCGGTGAACCCGTACAAGGAAGAATCACCATGGGAGTTTCTTTTTAAGGTGTTTTAAGATTTTTAAGATACTGGGCGGCACAAAGCTTTTTGCCGCCCTTTCCATATGCTGAATAAGTAAAACAGAAAAGTGTGAAATTCTTTTCTATCTTGAAAGGTCTATATGTCTATCAAAAGGATTTTCTTTGAAGGAGGGGGTAAACGTATCCCCCCCTAGACACCTTGATTCTGCCCCAATTTTATTCCGGCAAGCCGTAAGTTTCATAGACATAATCTATGTCTTTGTCTCCCCGCCCTGAAAGATTTACAAGTATAGTTTTATCCTTCGGCAGTTTCTGGGCCAGTTTGATTGCAAAAGAAATTGCATGAGCTGATTCAAGGGCAGGAATTATTCCTTCAGTTCTCGATAATTCATAAAAAGCTGTAATGGCTTCAACATCGTTGGCTGTTGTATATTTAACACGCTTGATATCCTTCAAGTAACTGTGCTGAGGCCCTACTCCGGGATAGTCAAGTCCGCTGGCGACTGAGTATACTGGAAGTGGTTCTCCATCATCATCTTGGAGGAGATAGCAGGAGAACCCGTGGATTTTTCCCGGTTTCCCATAAGTAAGTGTTGCAGCATGCTCTCCGGATTTAAAACTTTTTCCAGCAGGTTCGACACCATACATTTGTACCTCTGTGTCATTTAAGAATTCAGTAAAAAGCCCGATTGCATTTGAACCGCCGCCGACACAGGCGATCAGGTTGTCAGGAAGAGTATTTGTTAAGTCTTTGAACTGCTGTTTAGCCTCCTTTCCGACAATGGACTGAAAATCTCTGACCATCATAGGAAAGGGATGCGGACCCACTACTGATCCAATTGCATAAAGCTGTGTATTAGGATCTTTCATGTAAGCTTCAAATGCTGCGTCCACAGCATCTTTGAGCGTTTTTGTTCCACGGTCTACAGGAATTACGGTAGCACCTAATATTTTCATGCGAATGACATTGGGATGTTCCTTAACGATATCTATCTCACCCATGTAAATATCGCACTCCAGTCCAACGAGGGCCGCTGCAGTAGCAAGGGCTACTCCATGCTGCCCGGCTCCTGTTTCAGCGATAATTTTCTTTTTTCCCATTTTTTTTGCTAAAAGAGCTTCACCAATACAGTGATTGATTTTGTGAGCTCCAGTATGGTTGAGATCTTCTCTTTTGAAATAGATTTGTGCACCTCCAAGTTTATCTGAAAGGTGTTTTGCATAATAAATTGGTGAAGGTCTTCCAACATAATGTGTATAGTAGTAGGCTAGTTCAGTTGTAAATGCTTCATCCTTGCGTATATCAGCGTATGCATCTCGGATCTCATCAATAATGGTCTGCATTTGCGGAGGAAGATAACTTCCGCCGTAGTCTCCAAAAAAACCTTGTTCATTAGGTAAATTGCTTAAATTATCCTTTACTGTTTTCATTATCAATCTCCTCAATTAAATGTTTGCAAATAGAATCCGGCTGTTTCAGTATTTTAGATCCCCGGGTAATTTTACAGAGACTTATTCCCAAGTCGTGCGCTATCTCTCTTTGGGGAACCTTATGTTTCAAGTCTTTCATAAGGCGCCAACGCAGTGCAAAATCATATTTTTCTTTCATGGTAAACAACTCTTCAAACAGTTTCTGCATTTGTTCGTAACTATTGACGGATGCAAAAATCTGAATAACTTCTTCAATGTCTTTCATGGTGCCCTCTGTCTGTTTATGAAATCCGCCTCAATGGCTGATTTTTTATGTAAATGTTTCTTCAAGCAGTAACATTGGTCTATATCTGCCAATGTTACTATAAATAGTAACATGTGTAAAGAGTTAAATTCATTTTTTACAAAATATAACATTTTATACGAGGATAAAAACATTTTATACGAGGATATAAACAGAGGTTTCAGATTGGGATAAAATTGTTCATAGAAGTGTTTTACTGGAAGGCTTCCCCTTGACTTTTTATAGAACGGTGACTATAGTTTTCAGGAACTTCACCATAAATTTTTTTAAATATAGATTATTACATAAGGAGAACATATGGCTAAATCACATAGAGGTTCCGGAATCAGGGAAGAATTGAATCAGGGTCGAGGTACGTGCCCTATTTGTAAACGTACAGGTATTAAACTTTTCTATGAACATGAAGTGAATGATAAGAAGATAATGGTTTGTAAGCAGTGCCACTCAGCTATAAAAAAGGGAAAATTCAAAGACGCACTTAAAGCTGTATAAAAAGCATCCGTTACATACAGGCTTAATGTTGAATAAAGATTTCTGTATAATTAACTGCATGTACCATGCAGGCTTTGATTACCTATTTGACAGGGAAGTATGAATTATTATTTTGTAGGGATATGCGGAACAGGTATGTCGAACCTTGCGGTTATTCTGCATCTTCTCGGCCATACTGTTTCTGGTTCTGATGCAGATTCTTCTTTCTATACGTATGCTGATTTAAAACGTTTTGAAATACAGGTTTTTACAGGATTTTCTGAAAAGCGCATCACTAATGATATTGATGCGCTTATTTATTCTTCTGCTTATAAATCCGCCAGAACAAAAGAGTTGAACATCCCGGAAAATAGTGAAATTCTTGAAGCAGAAAAAAAGAATATAAAAACTTACTCCTATGCTGAAATGGCAGGTGTTCTTTCTGCAAAGTACAGCACCATAGCGGTAGCTGGTACGCATGGTAAAACCACAACAACTATGATGTTGGCGTATGCTATGCGTGAACTGCACATTCCTGTGCTTGTATTGGCAGGAACTTCCATCGAACAGGAGAAATTTTTGTTTCCTGAAAAAAATCAGTCTTCAGCTAATAAGGGGCTGTCCCCTGTTCTTATCCTTGAAGCCTGTGAATATCAAGAGCATTTTCAATTATATTCCCCGGACCTTCTTGTGCTTACGAATATTGATTATGATCATGTCGATTATTACCCTAGCGTTGAAATGTACAGAAAAGCTTTCTTAAAATTAGTCTTGAAGATGTCTCATGAAACCGAGGGAAAAACTGTCTTGTTTAATTTCGAAGACATCGGTTCACAGAAAGTGTTTGAAATGGCGAATACTCAAGATGATTCAATACAGTCTGTATTTTACGGTGTAGATTCAAAAAATCACAGCCTTATATGGTATAAGGGAGAATCCCAAAAATCCCGAATTACAGAGAAGATACAGAGAATGCACCTATCATCCTCCGTTTATACTGGAGGGAAAGCGCTTCAGCTTGATGCAGCAGCTGCTTTTGCTTCCTGCTGGATGTATCTGCAGCAGAAGGGGATAGAATTAAAAGAAGCTGCTCAAGTCATTGCCCAGGGTATCTCTTCATATCCTGGAGCTCGAAGAAGATTAGAAAAGCTGGGCGAAGCTGGCGAGGTTCTCTTCTTTGACGACTATGCGCATCATCCGAAGGAGATTCAAGCAGCCTTGGAGGAACTCCGTTCTGCCTACCCGCAGCGCCGTCTGGTAGTAGATTTTATCCCCCATACTATAAGCAGGACAAAAGCCTTTGAGAAGGATTTTGCAGAAGTTCTTTCTGAGCATGCCGATATCATCTTTCTTCAGGAGATTTATGCCTCCATACGGGAAGCCGATATTTCTGCAGATTATTCATCCAGGGCACTTGCTGAAAGAATTGAAAAAGCGGTATTTTTTCAAAACTATACAGCGGCAAT
The DNA here is from genome assembly GCA_021736545.1 of Spirochaetia bacterium. The sequence continues at coordinate 14,849 of JAIPFS010000014.1, forward strand.
GGAAAATATTCCTTCCAGCTTGAAGAGAGGTGATTTGTTCATTACCATGGGAGCCGGCGATAACAGGGAACTAGGTATCAGAATTTTTAAGGCTCTAAAACAAAAAGAAATGGAAAAGGAGAGGACGAATATATGAAAAGTATGACAGGATATGCCTATCAGGAATTCCAGAATGATGAGGTGCAGCTTCTAGTAGAAGTTAAATCATATAATAATAGATATTTGGATATGACGCTGAATATACCCGCTTTCCTGAATCCTCTGGAGCCTAAAATTCGTTCACTAATAAAAGGGACTGTCTTAAGAGGCCATGTAGATGTAACTATCCGTCTTAGGAGGCTCTCTATTGATTCAGAACTCTATGTGGACAAAGATGCGGTACTGAAATACAAGCAGTCATTTCAGGAAATTGCTCAGATAGCAGATATTGATGAAACTCTGCGGCTGTCACACTTCATGCATTTGGATGATATTATTAAACCTGTTAAAAACCAGGATATCGAAAAATATGCTGAAATTATCATACCCATGCTTCAGGAAGTAGTAGGAGAGTATGAGGAAACTCGCCGAAAAGAGGGAGAACTGACAAGGAAGGATATCATTACACAACTTACCGATTTTCGTCAGTCTCTGGAGGATGTTAAAAATTCAGCGATGCTTCTTGAAGATCGTATTAAAACTACACTGTTGGAAAAATTTGAAGAGCTGTTGGGAAAAGATTATGATGAGAACCGTTTTATGTCCGAAGTAGCAGTTCTTATGGTAAAATACTCAGTTAATGAAGAACTTCAGAGAATTGAAAGCCATCTGCATCAATTTGAAGCGTTTTTAGAGGAAAAAAATGCGGTGGGCAAAAAAATTGATTTTCTCTGTCAGGAACTGA
>JAIPFS010000015.1 GCA_021736545.1 Spirochaetia bacterium
AATTGGCCTTCCTCTCTTTGGTTTGATTCTAGGTTGGATAATTCGTTGGCTATATGCCAAATTTCAGCTATCCTCAGTGGAGCAAAAAGCTCAAAGACTGAGCCAGGAAGCAATAAAAGAAGCTGAAGCTAAAAAGAAAGAGATCCTTTTAGAGGGAAGAGATGAGTTATTACGTGAAAGAAACCAGCAGGAACGTGAATTTAGAGAACGTAGATTGGAGATTCAGAAGAATGAACGGCGTAATATTCAAAAAGAGGAAAATCTAGAAAAAAAGCAGTCTGAGCTTGAAAAGAGCAGAAGAATGCTGTCAGACCGAGAGGAACAACTCAAAAGAAAAGAGTCGATCCTAAGTGAGCAAGAAGAGAAATGGAGAATTGAACTGGAAAGAATTGCCGGTTTGAGCAGTGAACAGGCAAAAGACATTATCATTGAGAGTATGAAGCAGGAAGCTGAGCGGGATGCTCAGGTGGTAATTAACAAAATCGAGCAGGAAGCTCAGTTAAAAGCTGATAAGCTGGCTCGTGATATTGTTGTTACTTCTATTCAGCGATTAGCTACGGATGTCAGTTCAGAAATATCCATAAGCTCGGTAACCTTGCCGAATGATGAGATGAAAGGAAGAATTATTGGGAGGGAAGGAAGAAACATCCGTACCCTTGAAACCTTGACTGGGGTTGATGTCATTATTGATGATACTCCTGAAGCTGTAGTTATTTCCTGTTTTGATCCAGTGAGGAAGGAAATTGCAAAGGTTGCTCTTGAACGCTTAATACAGGATGGAAGAATACATCCTGCACGGATTGAAGAGGTCGTACAGAAAGTTACGAAAGAGATTACAAAAATAATCGCAGAGGAAGGGGAACAGCTTCTTTTTGATCTGCATGTCCATAACATGAATCAGGAAGGAATAAGGGCCCTTGGAAGATTGCATTTTCGTACTAGTTATGGGCAGAATGTGCTGAAACATGCGAAAGAGGTTGCAGTCCTTGCTAGTATGATAGCTGCTGAGGTAGGTGCTGACAGGGAAATAGCAAAACGATCCGGGCTCCTTCATGATATCGGTAAAGGTATTGAAACTGAGACCGATGCCAACCATGCGGAAATGGGTGCAGAGCTTGCAAGAAAGATGGGAGAAGACTCCCGGGTGATAAATGCTATCTTATCCCATCACAACGATGTAGAGCCTACTTGTGTTGAATCTGTGATTGTCCAGATTGCTGATGCGATTTCTGCATCCCGACCTGGCGCTAGGCGCGAAACGCTGAACAACTATATTAGAAGGTTGGAAAACCTTGAGAAGATTTCTGAAAGTTTTGAAGGGGTAGATAAGGCTTATGCTATTCAGGCCGGCCGCGAGTTGCGAATACTGGTTAATAATGAATCCGTAAATGATGACAGCGCCAAAGGCCTTGCAAAAGAAATTGCAAAGAAAATTGAAGATGAGCTTAGGTACCCTGGGCGAATCAAAGTGACTATCATTAGAGAAACGCGGGTAGTTGAATACGCCCGGTAATCCAGATTAACCGCTGAAGCCGGAAAACGGCTGAAGCGGTTATTATATGTATACGTAATATTATATGTTTGCGTAAGTGAGAAACGATTGGAGTTAATGATAACGTGTCTAATCAAATTGTGAAGGCTCTGTTCCTTGGTGATGTCTGCGGACAGCCCGGCTGCAGAGCCCTTTTCATGGGCTTGAAACAGCTGATCAAGGATTATCATGCGGATGTGGTAATTACGAACGGTGAGAACGCCGCAGACGGATTCGGAATTACTCCGGAACTTGCTGAGCAAATGCGAAATTCCGGGGTTGATATTATCACTTCCGGTAATCACATCTGGCAGAAACGGGAAATTATTCCCATGCTGAAGAATCAGGAATGGATTCTCCGGCCGGCAAATTACCCGCCTAAAGTCCCCGGCAGGGGGTTTACCATTTTTGAAGCAAAAAAAGTGAAAGTTGGGGTTCTAAATTTACAGGGAAGAAAGAGTCTTCCCAGTACAGACTGCCCTTTCCGGGTGGGAAAAGATATTATCCAGCAGCTTCGGTCTAAAACTCATATTATCATAGTTGATTTTCATGCAGAAAATACTGAAGAGAAAGAGGCCTTGGGAAAATATTTTGATGGGCAGGTATCTGCCGTTCTTGGCACCCATACCCATGTGCAGACAGCGGATGAACGAATTCTGCCCAAAGGGACTGCTTATATTACTGACGTCGGCATGACCGGCCCTGAGATGAGTGTTATCGGAAGTAGGCCGGACCTGTCCCTGGAGCGTCAGTTAACACAGATGCCGATAAAAAGTGAAATACTGGATGATTCAACTATGATAAACGGTGTTCTGCTGTCCATTGATATTGAAACAGGAAATGCAGAAAAAATTGAACGGGTGTTTCGAAAATTTGCATTCTGATCTCAGTGAGCTTTTCGGCAGCAGCTGGCATAGTGTTCTGAACACCTATTCTGATCAGCAGTAATCTGGTAGTATGTGCCTGCTTTCTGCAGGGGCATTCTTTTCCGACTTATACTATCCGATTTCTACTATCCGACTTGTACAGAATGTGTAAGTTTCGACTTTTCCCTGGAAGCGCCTGAGCCATGAAAGGGAGCGCCTGAGCCATGAAAAAAAAGAGTAAAAAAGTAAAACACCTGCCTCTGATAGATGCTGCCCAAAAAGCATACCCGCAAATTTCCAGGAAAAAGCTCATCTCGTATATATACTGCCGGGAAGTTAAGGTGGGAAACGAGCACCCTGCGGATCCGAAACTGAAGGTTTCGGAGAATTTGCCTATTGAGCTTGAACCGGTACTGTATGTTTCTCGGGGAGGAGAGAAACTTGCTCATGCCCTCTATGAGTGGAATATTTCCACAGCTGGAAAGGTATGTATCGATGCTGGCGCCTCCACCGGCGGATTTACTGACTGTCTGCTGCAGGAAGGGGCGAAATATGTATATGCCGTAGATGTAGGCTATAATCAGCTAGCCTATTCCCTGCGTACGGATGAACGGGTCGGCGTTTACGAGAAAACCAATATCATGGATTTTGAGAGCGGTGAGCTTCAGGCTGATTTTGCAGCGGCGGATTTATCCTTCCGCTCGATAAGAGGAGCGGCAGCTCATCTTATCTCATTGACCCGGGAACGTATGTGCATAGCATTGATTAAACCTCAGTTTGAACTTGCGGATCTGCTCCGTTCGGGAGCAGTTGATGCTGGGGATGCGGCTTTTGATGGTGTAGTCAGGGATGAACAGCTGCAGAAAGAGGTGCTCAATAAACTTGAGCAGCTGCTGCTTGACGAGGACGTAGCCATCAGCAGAATTCTCCCCTCCCCAATCCGGGGCAGGAAGGGAAATCAGGAGTACTTGGCAATGCTTGTGCCGGTATCATAGGTAGTTGGTTGGTTGGGTAGTTGGTTGGGTAGTTGGGTAGTTGGTTAGTTTTCGGACAATGGCGGTCGGGTTTTGGGAAGGGGGTTATCCAAGGGAATTGGACCGTGGGTAATTGTTTTATCAATGAGGATAATAACGCTGTTAATGGCGGTGAAGGGCTGCAGGCTGTGAAGGATCTGCAGATATGCCAGCTGTATACCGTCGTCTCCAAGGGGATGTTCCTCAATGAGTTCTTTAGAAAATGAGACATAGATAGTTCCTCGTACAATTTGTGATCCCAGGTAATCTGCATCAGAGGGGATTGCAGAAAAGAGACCGGAGCCGATCTCCTCTTCCGTAGGCGGAAAGGTCAGCGATAGCAGGGCGGCATCAATACGGTCCTGGGGAAGAGCTTCAATTTCAGTCCGCGATAAGCCCTGCATTTCGAGTATAAAGCTGTTGTCAGTGAAGCGAATGAGAGGTCTGAAAACCGTTTGCGTCTTGAGTGCTTCATCAGATTGATCGGATTCAGCAGCGGTTCTGAAATCTCCTGTATCCATTTTGATAGCTTGGATTGATCGAATAATGGAAGGGATAGTCAGGACGGCGCTAATGAGAATCACGAGCAGAAGGAGAGACCACATAGTAATCTGAAGCTTTGTGTTACGGTTCATCTCGTAATAGCCTTCTTTATTTACTAATTGAAGCTCTTTTGTATCATATAGAAAGCTCTATAGTTTGACAACACAAGGAAAACTACGTATAGTAAAGGTGTCATGAGAATCATCAAAGGTATCCCCAGCTCCCCAGGTATAGCAATAGGAAAGGTTTTTTTATATGCAAATCAGCATATAAAGATACCGGTATATTCAATCGATAAAAGCGAGATCCCTCAGGAAATTGAGCGCTTTAAGGAAGCTGTCGGAAAAACAGAAAAAGATCTCAAGGAGTTGAAATCTCAGAGCAGCAATGCTTCCAAAAAAGAGAAAGAGAAGGATCTGGAAATTATCGATACCCACTTGATGATGCTTCAGGATCCGGATCTACACAGTCAGGTGAAGAGCGGTCTAAAGGATCACCTGGTAAATATTGAGCGAGTTCTTGAATTAACTATTAATATGATGATAGAGACTCTGCAGAACAGTGATGATCAATATCTGCAGGAGCGAATAGTAGATTTGTATGACGTGGAAAGCAGACTGCTGCACCATCTGCTGTATATTGACAGGACATCACTTTCGGATATTCAGGAAAAAGTAGTTCTTGTATCTTCAAATCTGCTGCCTTCACAGGTGCTCTCTCTGAACAAGAAATATGTGCAGGCTTTAGCCCTGGATGCCGGGGGAAGAACGTCGCATACGGCAATTCTAGCCCGTTCCTTTGAGATTCCAGCGGTGCTCGGCTTGTCGACCATAAGCGAGAAAGTAAAGAACGGTGATACGATCATTGTCGACGGAAATGCGGGAAAGGTGATTATTCGTCCGAACCGTAGAACCGTAGAAGACTACATGGTTTACCTTTCCCGCTGGGAGAAGCATGAACAGTCTCTGATGAAGCTGAATGAGCTGCCATCGGAATCACAGGATGGGCATCGTGTAATCCTGAAGGCTAATCTGGAAATCCCCGATGAGATTGATTCAGCCCTTCAGCATGGAGCTGAGGGAGTAGGGCTCTATCGTTCGGAATTCCTCTTTCTCAAACCGGGAGAAGTTGCCAGCGAGCAGGAGCAGTACGAAGCCTATTCCCGGGTGCTGAAAGGAATGGGACAGAAGAAGCCGGTAACCATTCGTACCATCGATGTCGGGGGAGATAAGGTTATACCCGGGATTGAGGATTTTGATGAAGAGAACCCGATTCTCGGATGGCGGGCAGTTCGTTTCTGTCTGTCCCGAAAAGATATTTTCCGCAGCCAGCTGAAGGCGATGCTTCGAGCCTCCGTTCATGGGAAGCTGCAGATCATGTTCCCCATGATCAGCGGTGTTGAAGAACTGAATGATGTGCTTCAGGTGCTGGAGAATGTAAAGGAAGAATGCCGCAGGGAAGGCACAAAATTTGACGAGGAATTGAAAGTAGGGACCATGATTGAGGTTCCCTCTGCTGCTCTGATAGCGGATATTATTGCAGAGAGAGTGGATTTCTTTTCCATTGGTACCAATGACTTGATTCAGTATACTATTGCCGTGGACAGAGGCAATGGGAAAATAGCGTATCTATATCAACCATTTCATCCAGGTGTTTTACGATTCATCAAGATGATTATAGACCACGGACATACAGCGGGAATCCCTGTCGGTATGTGCGGCGAGATGGCGGGGGACCCTGTTTCCACTGTACTGCTCCTTGGAATGGGTTTGGATGAGTTCAGCATGAGTCCTTCGGCAATACTTGAGGTCAAACGGATAATCCGCTCCGTATCTTACTCAGATGCTCAGCAGTTAGTCGATGTGATCATGGAGATGGATTCATATATTGAAATTAATGCATATGTAAGGAAATGGATGAATGAGCGATTTGAATTCTTTGAATACTAACGATACACTCCCCACAGTAGTAATACTTGGTCGACCCAATGTCGGGAAATCGACCCTTTTTAATAGACTTATACATAAAAGACGAGCTATAACCAATCACACCCCCGGGGTCACCAGAGATCCCCTGGAGGAAATATTCTATCTGAATGAACGGCCGGTACGGCTTTTTGATACCGGAGGCATCAGACTGAGCCATGATGAGTACGATGATCTTGTAAGCCGTAAAAGTTACGAGGTTATAAAACAGGCCGATGTTGTACTCCTTCTGCTTGATATACATGAGATGACTCCTGAAGATGAAACCCTGATTGAACGGCTGCACCCCTTCAAGGATAAGCTTCTTGCAGCTGCCAATAAAGCTGACAATATGAAGCAGGAGGAGTCTGTATGGAATCTCTACTCTTATGGCTTCAATAAGCTCATTCCTATCTCATCCACTCATGGAACGGGTATAGAGAAACTGCTGAACACCATGGAGAAGATGATAGATTTTTCTCGGTACTCTGAAGCAGTTCCTGAGGCTGAGACCAGCGATATCCGCCTGGCAGTTCTTGGAAAACCCAACACAGGCAAATCAACCCTGATGAACTGCCTTCTGGGGCAGGATGTCTCCCTTATCAGTGATATTCCCGGTACCACTCGTGATGTGATTACAGGAAAATTCAGGTATAAAAATTCAGTGTACCAGGTGCTGGATACTGCAGGGATACGACGGAAGAAAAAGATTGACGATGATGTTGAATACTACTCAGTTAACAGAGCTATCAAGAGTATAGATAACGCAGATGTTGTCCTGCTGATGGTGGACTCCTTGGAGGGAGTGACTGATCAGGATAAGAAAATTGCTGCTCTCATGACCAGAAAGGGTAAAGGAGTGGTAATTGTTTTAAATAAGTGGGACTTGATCGGGGGCGATGAAAATCAGTTTGAGGCCATGAAGGATCGGGTGCGTTTTATCTTTCCGATTCTCTCTTTTGCTCCTGTGGTTCCTTTGTCTGCGATAGACGGTGTAGGTATAGACAGACTGCTCGGTACTGTCTGGGGTGTCTGGCGGCAGCTCAGCAAACGTGTGGACACCTCGAAGTTCAATGCTGAACTGAAGGAGTGGATCGAAAAACATGAGCCTCCCCGGGATGCAAAAGGCCGATATAAAGTGTTTTACGGTACCCAGATAAGCACAAAGCCTGTTTCTTTTCTGCTGTTTGTAAACAGAAAGAAGGGCTTTCCCAAAGAGTACCTTCAATATATAATTAATAATATCAGAAAAGAGCTGGGATTCACTTCTATACCCATTTCTCTGGAGATGCGGGAACGGCAGCGTCGAGATTTGCATGAGGGACAGCATGAAGCAGGAGAGCGGTCCCGCCATCCCAAGGGTAATAAGGACAGTCGCAGCAAGTCTGGTCGTGGAGAACGGACTTCGAAAAAGGATAGCAAGGCTGACGATACCGCAGAGGGCGGCCGCAGGACCAATCGCAGAACGGATCGAAATACTGGTAGTAATACGAGCAGTAAGACTGATCGGACCGGCGGAGGAAAAATTACCAGGGGAAAAGCAGAAAGTTCAGGCAGAAAAGGCGGGAATGCAGGCAGAAAAGGCGGAAGTTCAAGCAGAAAAGGCGGCAATGCAGGCAGAAAAGGCGGCAATGCAGGCAGAAAAGGCGGCGGCAGTACATGGAAGCAGAAGAGCTGAAAACTCTTAAAGCTGTAGGCTTTGATATCGACGGCACCCTCTATCCTGAAACCAAACTCTATATGCGTACAATCGGATCAACCGTAAAGCGCCCGTTTCTCTCTATAGCTTATTATCATGCTAGAAAGGATTTGAGAAGATTTGCCTACGATACGCCTTTCCATGAAGAACAGGCCAGGCTTGTACTGAAGCGTTTGGGGAAGCCGGCTGGAACCAGCCACATAGAGAGGATGAAACAGAAGCTCAATAAAAGTTTCTACTTGAGCTGGAACAAGCATTTTCGACGTATTTCTCCCTTCCCTGGGACAGCTGATGCCTTAGCGGAAATCCAGAAACGGGGATTAAAACTTGGAGTGCTCTCAGATTTCCCCGTAGGGAGAAAACTGAAAGAGATGAAGCTTGACTCTTTTTTTTCAGTGCAGCTCTGTGCTGAGGATACTGGGTATTTAAAACCCTCCACTGTTCCTTTTAAAGCGCTGGCTGAAGCTCTGGAGGTAAACCCCGATGAAATGCTGTATGTAGGAAACAGCTTTTCAAAAGATATTATCGGGGCAGAAAAAGCAGGTATGCATACAGCCTGCTTCGATAAGGATGCGCCGCGATTTTCCTCAAGAGTACAAAGAGCCGATACTGGTAAACTGAATTTCAGCTTCTCCCATTATGATGATCTTTCTGCATTTATCGATGAGCTGTTTCAAGTTTCCAATTGACAATGAACAGCAAGTGCATAACAATATATAGTTATAGTTGATAAGCATCTATGTACAAGCAGGTTATCGTTTAATTTGAATTCAGGAAACCAATTCGCATAGGAGTTCTTGTATGACAGGAATGTGGATAGAACCAGGCGATATACTCGTATTTCTAATTGTCATATCCTTTTTCATAGCCTTTCGAGTTATCGACAAAAAAGACAGCAAGATGAGCAAGGCTCGCAGGTATATTGAAAAACAGTCCGAACAGCTCAAGAATATGATCAGCAGACACACGGAAAATATGAACTCCCTGCAGGAAGCTATGGATGAGAAAGAATCCAGCACTCGGGAGATGCTTAAACGGGTAGAGTCCCTGCTTCAGGATATTGACTCCCACGCAGATGATCTTATTGAACTCCAGCGGCAGCTTACTCACTATCACAAGGTTCTGAAAGATCTTTCTATGCTTACAGATAAAGCGGAAAAGCGGCTTCAGGTTGTCAATTCCGATATTGGAAAGATAGATACAGCCTCAGAATATCTGGATCGCATAGAGGAAGAGAAAAAGTCCGTTCAGCAGAAACTGCTGCAGACACGGAGTCTCTTTGAAAAAGAGATCAGTCAGGCTAGGACCACAATCCACGAAGAGGTTGAAGAAGTTCGAAGAAATTTGGAGTCCTACTCAGTATCCGTACGAAGGGATTTTGAGACTGAGCTGGAGAAGCTGAAAAGACAGCAGAGAACAGAAGCTGTATCAGAAAAACCGGAACAAGCAGAAGCATCTGAAGCATCTGAAGCATCTGAAGCATCTGAAGCATCTGAAGCATCTGAAGCATCTGGAAAAGATGCCTCGGGCTTCAGGAAAAGACAGCCGGAAAAGCAGAAAAAATCTGCGGAGATGAGAGAAGACACAGTGAAATCGATGGATTCCGCTGGAATTGAGTCTGAAGTTAAGACAGCGGAAGATGTTTCGGCGAGAAATGAAAAATCTGAAGATGCGGAAATGAAGAAGAAAGCAGCTGATAAGGCAGTGAGTGAAGAGGAGAATAGTTTCGAAGAAAACCGCCGCCCAAAACGCGACGCTCAGCCATCATCCAGCAAAACAGCTGCTGTGAATACAGAGAAACGGAAAACAGCACAGGATACCTATGACTATGAAGCATGGAATGCGTGGAGCAAGGATATTTCTAAACTCAACAGAAAACCGGAAGTTAACGGAAAGACCGAAGCTGAACATACGGCTGAATCTAATTCAGAAGCTGACAAGGGTGATGAAGATCTGTTTTCACCGGAAAAATTTGCCTTTGAAGATATAGAAGAGGAGGGGGAAGAATCACTTCTTGATGATCAGGAAGAGGACCCTCCCGTCGGTCGGGACAGCAGACGTGAAGAAGTGGCTTCCTATCTGAAACAGGGCTATAACGCTTCTCAGATTGCTGTTAAAACCGGTATGCAGCGAAGTGAAGTTGAATTATGTATTGAGCTGATACAATTTAAGCAGGATAGTTGAGGAGAATGAACAGTCAATACGTTTCTGCTGATGCCTTGTATGAGTTTCTGGAGGGAGTCCCTGTCTGAATTTTTTCCTGTGGGACACTTCTAGCTCGGCATGCATATTTTTTTCACTCAACAAATAAAAATACTTGACTATCATCTTCAGGCCTTAGTACCTTTGTATTGAATCATACTAACTGAAACACCTCTTGCTTAGAAGAACAAGAGTTTCGTGTGCAGGTTTCGTATGTAATAAGATATTAGTAACATCATGGTGGGAGCATTCATGGCTAAAACGAAAGATACGTCGAAAGAAAACAAAACAGCGGAAGAGATGAGAAATACAGATGGTATGGAACAGGTTTCCGGCAGCGGGGCTGCAGTGGAGGCTGATTCTGGAGATGCTCATGCATCGAATACTGAAAAAACAGAGAAAGAAGCAAAAAAAGAAGCAAAAAAAGAAGCAAAAAAACAGGAAAAAAGGGAAAAGAAGAATTCAGTAAAGACCTCTCTGGATGAAGAGAAAATTCGAGAAGAGGTTAAACAGGAAGTAAGCGAAGATAGACAGGAACTCCTTGAAAATGAGATAGAAAACCTCAAAAAAGAGAATAAAGACCTGAATGATCTCTGTTTACGAAAACAGGCGGATTTTGAGAATTTCCGTAAAAGAATGCTTCGGGAAAAAGAGGATGCCGTCCGCTATGCAAATAGAAATCTTCTTTCCGATTTAATAACGGTCATTGACGATTTTGAACGGGCTATTGCATCCGCTGAAGGCTCTCAGGATTTTGATAATTTTTATACAGGTATAAAGATGATTGAGAAGCAGTTTACTGGGATGCTTGAACGTAACTGGGGACTGAAAAGAATGGAAACCGTGGGTGAGGAGTTCAATCCCCAGGAACACGAAGCTGTCATGATGGAAGAGACTCCGGATTATGAGCATGAAACGGTGGTCGAAGATTTTCAGAAAGGGTATTTTCTTCATGACAGAGTGCTGCGCCATGCGAAGGTCAAGGTGGCAGTTCCCGCTTCGGAGAAAAAGAGCGAAGAAGGGGAGTAGAGAACAGAAACGAGCAAATGAGCAGAGGATAATCATGCAGGGTCAAGACTGTGAGGTAATGCCGGATAAGAGCTCCGGCAAGTTGAACAGTATCTGATTCCTGCCTGGTGTGTATTGTTAAGAACAGCATAATATAAACAATTGAAGTAGAAGGAGAAAAAATACATGGGACGTATTATTGGAATTGACTTAGGAACAACAAATTCATGTGTTGCGGTAATGGAAGGCGGCGAACCCGTGGTTATTCAGAATGCTGAAGGCCAGAGAACGACCCCCTCTATTGTCGGTTTTACATCTAAGGGAGAACGCCTTGTCGGACAGCCCGCTAAAAACCAGATTGTAACCAACCCGGAGAATACGATTTACTCAATCAAACGTTTTATGGGTAGGAGATACAAGGAAGTCCCTTCAGAAATCAGCATGGTAGCCTACAATGTGAACAAAGCAGGCTCTGATGAAGTGAAAATCAAGGCTCAGGATAAAGAGTACACTCCGCCTGAGATCTCAGCGGCAATTCTCCAGAAGATGAAGAAGTCTGCTGAAGATTATCTCGGCGAAACTGTAACTGAAGCGGTCATCACCGTTCCAGCATATTTCAATGATGCCCAGAGACAGGCAACCAAGGATGCCGGTAAAATAGCGGGTCTTGACGTAAAACGAATCGTCAATGAACCTACTGCGGCTTCCCTGGCTTACGGTCTTGGTAAAGATGGTTCCAAAGAGGAAAAAATTGCCGTATATGACCTCGGTGGCGGAACATTTGATATCTCCATTCTTGAACTCGGTGACGGAGTTTTTGAAGTTAAGTCAACTAATGGTGATACCCACCTGGGCGGAGACAACTTCGACCAGAAAGTTATAGACTGGCTTGTTGAATCATTTAAGAATGATGCAGGAATTGATCTTTCAAAGGATAGAATGGCTCTTCAGCGGCTGCGAGAAGCGGCTGAGAAAGCAAAAATTGAGCTTTCCAGTCTTCAGTCTACAGACATAAACCTGCCGTTCATCACCGCTGATTCCAGCGGCCCGAAGCACCTTCAGTATAACCTGACACGTGCAAAGTTTGAGCAGATGACTGAAGATCTTGTTATGAAGACAAAAGGTCCCTGTCAGCAGGCGCTGAAGGATGCTGGTGCCACTGCAGAAGATGTGAATGAGATAATTCTTGTAGGTGGATCCACCAGAATTCCTGCTGTGCAGAAGCTGGTTAAGGAACTTTTTAAGAAGGATCCCAATAGAAGCGTCAATCCTGACGAAGTTGTAGCCATGGGAGCTGCTATTCAGGGTGGTATTCTTGGAGGAGATGTGAAAGATGTTCTCCTGCTTGATGTAACCCCGCTTTCTCTGGGTATTGAAACTCTGGGCGGTGTTTTTACAAAACTGATTGAAAAAAATACCACTGTACCGACAAGAAAGAGTCAGATCTTTTCAACCGCAGCAGACAATCAGACAGCAGTTTCCATTCATGTCCTCCAGGGAGAACGTGAAATGGCTTCACAGAACAGAACCTTGGGAAAATTTGATCTAGTAGGTATTCCTGCAGCGCCGAGAGGGGTTCCGCAGATTGAAGTGGCTTTTGATATTGATGCCAACGGAATTGTGCATGTATCAGCCAAGGACCTCGGCACTGGTAAGGAGCAGAAGATCCGAATTGAATCCTCCTCCGGTCTTTCGGAAGAAGAGATTGAAAAGATGGTTAAGGATGCTGAACTCCATGCTGAAGAAGACAAGAAGGCGAAGGAAAAGATTGAAGTCAGAAATGAAGCTGACAGCTTGATCTACTCTACAGAGAAGTCCCTGAAAGACTTCGGTGACAAAGTAGGGGAAAGTGATAAGTCAGCAATTGAGAGCGCCAAGGAAGAGCTGAAGAAGGCTATGGAAAGTGATGATGTAGAGCAGATACGCGAGAAAACTGAAGCTCTGAAACAGGCATCACATAAACTTGCTGAAGAGGTTTACAAGCAGTCCGGTGCTCAGCAGCAGGGTGCTCCAGGAGAAGGCGGTCAGGCTGGCGCTTCCGGACAGGAAGCCGGTGCTGATGCTCAGGGATCTTCGTCGGATGAAGGTGTGGAAGACGCGGACTATGAAGTAGTTGATGATGATGATGACGACAAGAAATAATTGAGAGTACACATACTTATAGAGATGAAAATCCATAACGAGGGATAAACTGCTTTGGCTAAACGAGATTACTATGAAGTTTTAGGTCTATCGAAAGATGCAACAAAAGATGAGATAAAAAAAGCCTACAGGAAACTTGCTATTAAAAATCACCCGGATAAAAATCCGGGTGATAAAGCTGCTGAGGATCGTTTCAAGGAAGGGACTGAGGCATATGAAGTGCTGAGTGATGATCAGAAACGAAGTACCTATGATCAGTTCGGTTTTGCCGGTCTGGAGGGTATGAATGGAGGCGGAGCCTCTCATGATTACTCTTCCGTTTTCAGAGATTTCAGTGATATTTTTGGAAACGATATGGGCGGTTTCAGCAGTATATTTGATACCTTCTTCGGCGGCGGAGGAGGCGGAGGCGGTAGATCCGGACGGGGCGGTCGAGGCGGCCCAGCCAGAGGATCAAGTCTTCGCTATAATCTGGAAGTTGATTTTAAGGATGCTGTTTTCGGTACGAAGGTGGAAGTCTCCTATACCCGGCATGTTGCATGCAGCCATTGCGGTGGTTCCGGGGCGGAAAAGGGTTCCGGCAAAAAGGTATGTGAAACCTGCGGAGGAACAGGGCAGGTACGCAGAAGTTCCGGATTCTTTTCTATAGCTTCTACATGTCCCAGCTGCGGAGGTGAGGGATATGTAATCGAAAACCCATGTTCAGTCTGTCATGGAACGGGCATCACAAAGAAAAAACAGAAAGTGAAGGTGACAATCCCCGCAGGTATTGATTCGGGAAAACGGATTAATATACCCGGTCAGGGTGATGCCGGGCCTAACGGCGGTCCAGCGGGAGATTTAGTTGTTTCCATCACCGTCCGTCCGCATAAATATTTTGAACGAGACGGTAATGATTTATACTGCATGATTCCCCTTACTATTGTACAAGCCTCTCTTGGTGATGATATTGCCGTTGAGACTATTGATGGTGATAGGGTTAAGCTGAAAGTTCCTGCAGGTATCCAGAATGGAAAAATGCTCCGCCTTAAGGGACGGGGTGTTCCGTATCTTCACAACAAAGAGAAACGCGGGGACATGTACATAAAGATTAAGGTAGAAGTTCCAAAACGTCTCTCCATGAAGGGTAAGGCGCTGATGAAGGAGTTGGCTGATGTGATTGGTGAAAATCCTTCTCCGTCACCTACACCTCTGTCGGATATTTCATGAATGGGAAATACGGTCAAAAAAAACAATTAGTTGTAGGTTTCCACGCTGTGGAAGAGTATATTAAGGCCCCTCCTGAAGGGGCTGAACTTCTTTTGGACCGCAGCAGAAAAGGTGCAAGGTATAGTTCTATAAAAAAAGCTGCTGAAGCACAGGGTGTTCGGATTCGCCGGGTTTCGGCGAAGTATCTGGATCAGCTGGTCTCAGATACTCAGCATAAAGGAATTGTTCTTGTTATGCCGCGGGGTGCAGCATCTTCATCTGTTTCAGCTGCAGCATCAGGAACTGCGGAGAATGCAGCTCACTTGGGCACTCATGGTAATAATAACGAATCCCTCAGTTCAGTTCATGCTGCTGAATCCCCAGCAAGTCTGAAAGACTTCCTTCTTTCCGCTGCCGAAAAACAAAAAAAATCTACAGTTGTCCTCCTTGATGAAATAACTGATCCCCATAATCTTGGGGCTATTCTACGCAGTGCGGATCTTTTTGCTGTTGACCTTGTTGTTATACCCTCCCGACGGAGTGTACATCTCAATGAGACGGTCGTGAAGGTATCCTCAGGCGCTGCAAAGTATGTTCCGGTACTGACGGTGGCCAATCTTGTTTCAGCGATCAAAGAGCTGCAGAAAGCTGATTACTGGGTCTATGCAGCAGATATGGATGGACAACGGCTTCCGGATATAAGTTTTCCTGAAAAACGGGCTGTAGTTATGGGGGCGGAGGGCAAAGGTGTCGGCCGTCTGGTAAAGAAGACCTGCGATGGGGTTGTAACAGTTCCCTCCCAAGGGCATATCGATTCACTGAATGTTTCAGTTGCTGCGGGTATTATTTTTTATAAACTATTTACTGAATAATTCTCACTGATTTTCTCACTGATTCTTATACATGCTTATTAATCAAACATGCTTATTAATCTTGAAAAAACTTACTGCCGATATCATTTCGGTACCAGCTTCCTTCAAAATCAATTTCAGAAACAATGGAATACGCTCTTTTATTTGCTTCAATAATGTTTGTACCCAGTCCTACTGCGGTGAAA
>JAIPFS010000016.1 GCA_021736545.1 Spirochaetia bacterium
ATAGAATTGTTGAGGTTACAAGCCTTGTCATTGAAGAGCTTCATGATATTGAAGACATTGTCTGGATTGGAAAAAAACTTGAAGCCCTGGGAGTTCAGGTCTGGCATTTATCTCGTTTTTTTCCCCATTATAAAATGGAGCATCTTGATCCTACTTCCGAAAGCTTTCTTAATAAAGTTCTTGACAGGGTACGAGAGCTGTCTATTCCATATATATATGCAGGAAACAGTACAAACGATCGTTTCAGTAAAACAAAATGCCCAAGCTGCGGCATGGAGCTTATTGGACATCGCGGGTATTTTGTAAAGGCCGAAAGGGAAGTGCATGATCATATTCTCATGGGGGAATGCCTGAACTGCGGAGCTTCAATTTATGGCATTTTTTAATTAAGCATGCGGTTTCCAATTATTTTGTGATGTTTTTCGGGTGATTCATGCCCCCTGTGAATGCAAAGAGTTTATATAAGGCGTTTTATTACAAAAGACCCTTCAGGTATCATTTTTCTCTCAGCCCCTCCTTTGCTTATTTTAGTAAGCTAAGTAAAAATTAAAAATAAATATAATGATTTTTAGTCATGGTTTTCATATAATAAGCTCTTTTACCCTGTTTGGCACATATAATAGGTGTTTCTCAATGCAATACCATTAGCATGCTTATCATTTGTAATCAAAAAGAAAATATCGATAATTCAGCTTTCTTTTCTTGAATATATAGTCAAACTATGATAGATAGTATATAGGATCGATGTGGTGCTGGTTCGTGCAGAGAAGAAAGAATCCATTCGTAAGAATCCATTCTAATAATTTCATGTGATCCAGTAAGTAAGATCTCCAGTGTGTAGTTATTCTTGATAAGAGAATGGTATTTGTACATTGATGTTGATTAATAGGAGAGAATCATTGGATGTCGCAAATGAAGTTTTAGTTACATTACGTCAAATTGCCAGGGCTCTTGATCTTTACTCGCAAAGCTTGGTTAAGAGAATTGGACTTACGGGCCCGCAGCTGATAATTATTAAAGAACTTGCTTTAAACGAAAGTCTTACCCCCGGTATGCTTGCCAAATATATGTCAATCAGTCAAGCCACAATAACTAGTATGATAGATCGCCTGGAAGCAAAGGGTTTTGTAAAACGTCAGAGGGATAAATTTGACAGACGAAAAGTGAAGATTATTCTTCTCGATCCCGGCAAAGAGATTTTAAAATCAAATCCTTCTCTCCTTATGGAAGAATTTATAAATAAATTTGAAGAGCTTCAGCCTTGGGAACAGACATTAATCCTTTCTTCCCTTCAGAGGGTTTCTGATTTGATGCAGGCTGAACAGTTTCCAGCAAATCCCATACTTTCTGATAGCGAATTCAACAAGGTTACAAAATCTATTAACAAGAAAAAGAAAGCAAAGAAAGAAGAAGAGAAGAACAAGAATAAAAATGCTTAAAGGTAGATTAGAGATAGACTAAAGCTGGATTAAAGATAGATGCCTGGAGCTAATGCTTATCCTTGTTCCCTTTATAGCTCTGATGATATGTTTTTTACCCTTTTGCAATAAAACAGTTACTTATCAGCAAACATATAAGACATACAATCTTCAGTATAAACTGTATATGAATTACCGTTTTGCTCAAGGCGATATTTTGATGTTTTCGCCGTGCAGTTTCTGCATGACATTCCGAGACTATCACCTTTAAAGCAGCTCCTGCTGATAAAAAGCGGTGGATTGAATGCTTTATCGGTAAAAACCATTTCCGCAGCCCATGATCGGAGAGATTCAGGTAAAGGCGGATGAGGATCCTCTATCCAGTAGTAAGCAAATGCTGTTTCTGCGTGATGAGAGAGTTCCAAAATAGTGAAATGATTGGCAGTATAACAATAAATATCAACAAACGTTCGTGTATAAAACAGTTTGTGTGCTTCTTTGACAATAGGAATATGGCCAATATTATTTATCCCAAGGTAAATATGTTCTCCCCCTATGTGATGAGTAACGATAAGCCTCTTGATAAGCGAGAAAAGAGCCTCTTTGTATTCTTCCGGATGGAAAAGAACCGGTGCTAAAGGAATATAGTAGTAATCCTTGAATGTCGGAATACTGTCTGCTGAGGCGGCTTCAGGCTTTGTCAGAAAAGGCAGCTTGGCAGTTGTTCCGGAAGTGAACTCTGAACTATTTTCACTAGCTTTCTCATCAGCAATCCTGAGAGCAAACTGCATGCTGCTTCTTAATGGAATCTCAAAGGATGGTATCTGAAGCTCTTCACTTTTTTCTGAAGATATTTTTTCAGAAACAGTGCTGGGAGGTAAGTTCCAATATGCCTTGGCAGTTTTTTGCTCCTCAAAATAGGAATCTAGATAGTGATACCACTTCCTGCGGATTGTTTTCAGCTGTGAAGGGGGTATAAATATTTCTTTAGTGTCACCCTTCGGGTCAGTTGATGTTTGTAATATGACTAAACAGTCACTCATTTTAAAAAGACTTTCACCGGATGACCGAAAAGTTTTTTCGAGCGAGCCTTTCAATTTTCCCTTGACTTTAGCATTTTGTATATCAGCTGTATACGTCTGTTCTAAATGCTTTGGCTTCTCAGTCCAAGAAAAATTTGAAACTATTCTCATGCCTTCCTTGGTAAAATAAAATTTAGTCTTCAATGGATGTTTATATAGAGGAAAAGCTGTTGGCTTTATTTGCGGCAAATGGTAAGCATGATCCGAAATTTTAAACAAGCGTGCATCCTTTGGTATTGGCTCAGGACTTATAATGGATACAGTGTCCCCTGGATCAGCAGAAGTGACTGAAAGGTCATTTTTGTTTCGAATTTGAGTTACTGCAAAGGGGCGGGCTTCCAAGATTTCCGGCTTAACTGGCTGAACTGTGGAATCCTGAGCCTTTTTTTCGGGTTGGGATTTGAATTGTGTATCCTTGGGGAATTTTTCTTTAAAATAGTGAATGCCGTCACGCAAGGAGAGTTTGACAGCCAGATGGATTGTTATTATTCTCCCTTTGATTGAGTTGATTTTTCCCAGCGGGACGCCTCTATGTGAAGGATATTCTGATGTGACTAAACGGTCGCTTGCAGTGTGTTTTTTTTGTTCAGTATGCAGTGTCTGTTTTTGAAATAGCCAGCCTGTAGTGGTGCTGCGGGAGTAGAGCATCCGCAGTTTCTTTTTGTCATTTTCAATGTCAGAATCAAGCTTTTCATAACTGGCAGCAGCCTTTTTCTGATCTGCTGTAGACAATTCTAGTGTAGATAACTCTAGCTTATCAATGATGTTTCGGTAATACCTGGAAACAGTGCTGCTGTATTCAGGACTTTTCATTCTTCCTTCAATTTTAATGCTGTCTATGCCGATACGGCGAAGCTCTGCAATTTCACGACTGAGCTCCAGATCTTTCATGGAAAAAAAATATCCTGGTGTTTTTAAACGTATACCGCCTTTCGATATATAATTCTGCTGGGAATCTTCTGAAATATGATTAAACCAGGTACGGCAAATCTGACCACAGACGCCTCGGTTTGCTGAACGATCCAGCAGGCGACTGGATGCAAGACACAAACCGGAAAAGCCGTAGCAGAGAGCACCATGAACAAACACTTCCAGTTCTGTTTCGGGACACTCTTTTCGAATATGAGCTATCTCTTCCAAGGTCAGTTCTCTGGAAAGAATTACTCTGCTGCATCCCATATTTGCCAAGGTCTTTACCCCTTCCACTGAATGGGCCGCGGCCTGAGTAGAGGCATGTATAGGTATTTCTGGAAAATTTTCCCTTATCATACGGAGCACACCGATATCCTGTATGATGACTCCATCAATAGAAAGATAGGCCAATGAATAGAGCAGGGAATAAACTTTCGGCAGCTCGCTGTCCCTGATAAGAGTATTCAAGGTTATATATACTTTTTTTACCTTTTTACGATCTCCTTTCCCTGAAGTACGAGCAAACTGAACCAGTCTTCTAAGCTCATCAAAGGAGAGATTTGCTGCTTTATTGCGGGCAGAAAACTGTTTCAATCCTGCATACACCGCATCAGCACCGTTCTGCAATGCGTATACGGCAGAGGCGAAAGATCCTGCGGGGGCTAAAAGTTCCATAATAGCAATTCTACACTATAATTGCTTTACATGCGAGTCACTTCAATGGTATTACATTAATTATGAAAACACGAATTTTTAAAGCTGAAGGGCACCTTATTGATTCTGCAATTCTTTCCGGCATCTTAAACTCTATTCTTGCTGAAGGAGCGGATTATCGTATTATTTCCCTGAATGTCGGGAAACGGCCAGCAGAAATTTCCAGCCTGGAAATTGAAATTATAGGTAAGGGAGAAGAGCATCTGAAGGCTATCGGAGATAAGCTTACTCCCTTAGGAGTCTATGAACAGGCAGTTCCTAGTGCTGTACTTGAACCGGCGGATATGGACCGTCATGCCCCTGAATCCTTCTACTCTACAACAAATCATCGCACGGAAGTATATTATGAAGGAAGCTGGTACGAAGTCTGCAGCCAGCGCATGGATGCGGCAGTTGTATTTGAACCGGAGCATAAGCGATTTATCTGCAGAAAACTACGGGATATCAAAAAAAATGATTTAGTTGTCTGCGGCAGTGATTCTGTACGGGTATTTCCTTTTGCGGCGGAGAAAAAGAAAGACGGCTTCTCCTTCATGTCAAATGAGGTATCTTCAGAGCGAAGTGACAATATTGCCATAGAACGTACCGCCTTTGAATTAGAAGAGATTAGGAACCGAGGAGGCAGAACCGTTGTTGTCTGCGGTCCCGTTGTTATTCATACAGGAGGAGCAGAAGCTCTGGCAGAGATCATCCGAAACGGCTACATTCATGGATTTCTCGGCGGCAATGCAGCAGCCGTCCACGATCTGGAGAGCCAGTTCTTCGGAACTTCCCTAGGTGTAGATGTAAAAACCGGTAAAGTCGCTGAGCATGGACATAATCATCATATGAGGGCAATTAATAAGATATATGGATACGGTTCGATTGCAGCTGCCGTGGAAGCCGGTGAACTGAAAGAAGGCCTTATGTACGAAGTCATTCGTTCAGGGATACCGTATTGCTTGGCAGGATCAATCCGTGATGACGGCCCTCTTCCGGAAACAGTAAATGATATGATTGAAGCTCAAAGACAGTATGCTGAAATAATCAGTGATGCTGATATGATTCTTATGCTCTCCACGATGCTCCACTCCATCGGGACAGGAAATATGACACCTTCCTGGGTGAAGACAATATGTGTTGATATCAATCCTGCTGTGGTAACAAAACTTTCCGACCGTGGAAGCTCCCAGGCCGTGGGAGTCGTCAGCGATGTAGGGCTCTTCCTCCGGGCATTGCGGGATAGACTCCAGGCAAATGTGTTTTAAAGAGTTCATATCAAAGAGTACACATCAAAAAGCAGAGATCAATGCTGATTCTGGGTTGAATAATAGAGTTCAGTCTGGATGGAGTTCAGACTGGAATGAAAAGATTCGTATTAGTAAGGAGATTATGTGAGAAGAATATCTCTGCAGGGGGATCCGAAT
This sequence comes from Spirochaetia bacterium, assembly GCA_021736545.1. The sequence goes on from JAIPFS010000016.1 coordinate 5,533, forward strand.
TTCTGGGATCTTGGTGGATACACGGTAGGAAGCGGTTCCCGGATTTCACTGGGGAAAGTCTTCCGTTCAGGCAGGCTGGATAGGTTGAGCAAGGCTGACTGGGTGAGTCTTGATGAACTTCAGCTCAGAACCATCGTGGACTTGCGCTCTTCGGATGAAAGGGAGGAAGCCCCGGATCCCCCGGACCCGAAAAATAAAACAGCCTATGTTTCTATCCCCCTGGCAAGAAACGGATTGGGAAAAGAGCAGGTAATAGACCTTTTTCGCCGGGCTGCAGCGGGTGAGCTGAATACCCACGAACACATGATTGAGACGTACCGGAAAATACCGGAAGAATTTGCACCAGCGATGAAGGACATTCTTCACCTTATGCTGGACCCCGGTGTCTATCCGATTCTTTTTCACTGCACCGCAGGAAAAGACCGAACCGGCTATACCGCTGCTGTCCTGCTTGCCCTGCTCGGCGCGGATAATACACTCATTAAACAGGATTATCTTCAGTATGTTCGGCATGATCTTGAGGCTTCTGCAAAACGGTACGCCGCCTCTTTTGACAAACATGGTGTTTCCGTAGCCTATCAGGATACCTATCCTTATCTTATTGCTGATACCGCATACATTGAAGCCTTTTTAAATCAGGTTGATGCAGAATGGGGGAGTATGCAGAATTATATTTGGAAAGCTCTGGATTTTTTTCCCTCCAAGCAGAAGAAAATCCAGAAATGTCTTTTGGATTAATGGAATACTTTACAGGAACATGCATTTGCATTATGTTATAGTGTAAAAAACTCTCAAAACCACAAAATACTATTGAAACTATGGTACCGAAAAAGGTAGAATCCATATTGGATAACTTTATTCACAGGAGTAATACATGGAATTTAAGTACGAAAATCTATTGAAGAGCAAGATGACGGATGAGAGCTTCAAAAAGCTGGCTGCCCTGGAGAACGAAAAAGTTTTCGATTTTATCGGATCATTTGCCGAACACTGCAATCCTAACTCAATTTTTGTTAGTGATGATAGTGAAAAAGATGAAGACTATATTCGAAATATGGCCCTGGAAAAGGAAGAAGAGTTCAAACTTGCTAAAGACGGACAGACGATCCACTGGGATGGGTACGGTGATCAGGCCCGGGATAAGGTAAACACAAAATATCTCGTTTACAAAGAGAACCTGAAAAAGATGGAATCCTTAAATTCCGTTGAATATGAAGAAGGCTATAACGAGATTATGGATATCTCTAAAAACATCATGGCAGGAAAAGATGTTGTAGTAAAATTTTTCTGTGAAGGTCCCAGTTTTTCAGAGTTTACAATTCCCTGCGTGCAGTTTACCGACTCTTGGTATGTTGCTCACTCAGAAACAATCCTCTATCGACCTGCGTATGAACATTTCAAGAGCATGAAGGCTGATGAAAAGGACGATTTTTTCCGTTTTATTCATTCCGCTGGTGAGGTTGATGAGAGAAATACATCTGTTAATCTCGATAAGAGAAGAATCTACATGGATACCCAGAACAATATTGTGTATTCCATGAATGATCAGTATGCCGGTAACTCCATTGGTCTGAAAAAGCATTCAATGCGTCTGGCCATCAACAAATCAGGTCAGGAAGGCTGGCTTTGTGAACATATGTTCCTCATGGCTTGTCTTGACAAAGACAAAGACAGAAGAACCTATTTTGCCGGTGCATATCCATCAGCATGTGGAAAAACCTCCACAGCAATGATTCCCGGTGAAGAAATTGTGGGTGATGATATTGCCTACTTTAGAAATATTGGCGGTGAATTTCGCGGTGTCAATGTAGAGCAGGGTATTTTTGGAATTATCAAAGATGTTAATCCTGAAGATGACCCGGTAATTTTTGAGAATCTCATGAAGGAACAGGAACTTATTTTCTCTAACGTTCTTCGTGGTCCGGACAACAATCCCTATTGGCAGAATTCCGGTATGGAAGAGCCCGATAAAGGCGACAACCATTCCGGTTCCGACTGGTACAGAGGCAAGAAAGACTCCAAAGGCAATGAAATTCCTATTGCCCACTCAAATGCTCGTTACACCATGAGGCTTGATTATCTTGAGAACTTTGATGAAGCGGGATTCAAGGCTAAAGAAGGTGTTAAAGTTGAAGGTGTTCTTTACGGCGGACGTGACAGTGATACAACGGTTCCTGTTGAAGAGTCAGATACATGGGAAGAAGGTATCCTCCTCAAGGCATGCACCCTGGAATCAGAAACTACTTCAGCTACATTAGGCAAAGAAGGAGTAAGAAAGGCAAGCCCCATGGCAAACATGGACTTTGTCTCCTATCCCCTGGGTGAATACACCATCAACAATATCAAATTTGTAGAAGGTATGAAGCAGGTTCCCAAAATCTACTCCACGAACTACTTTCTGAGAAATCCAGATAATAAATTCTGTACTCCGAAGACAGCGAAAAAAGTTTGGCTGCACTGGGCTGAGGGAAGAACACACGGCGAATATGAAGCTTTTGATACACCGACCGGTAAAATTCCGAAATATGAAGACTTGAAAACGCTTTTCAAGAAATATCTGGATATGGACTACACACAGGATGATTATATCTATCAGTTTACTTTCCGCTGTGACAAGTGGATGGAAAAACTGGAAAGAACAAAAGAGTTCTTCAAGAAAATGGATCCCCTCTGTCCTGATATGCTTTTTGAGAAATGGGATGAATACATCACGAAGATCCAGAAAGCTAAGGACAAATACGGAGCTTCCATCAAACCTGGTGATTATGAAGTATGTGACTGCAAGAACGGCGGCTGCGACTGCTAGTCTGCTGTTTCGAAGACGATTAGATCACATGATCAGTTCATAGTTGTCTGAAATGTAAAAAAACGGGACCGCTTCGGCGGTCCTTTTTACTTGGAGAACATGATCCAGGGTGTATAGAGTGAGATGCGTTCTGCTTTTTACTTCTTAAGGATCATTCCGGAGTCTGAGATGCGGCTGGCGGCAAGCTCGACGGCGTCGAAGATCTGCTGGTAACCGGTGCAGCGGCAGAGATTGCCCTTCAGGGCTTTCTTGATCTGCTCCCGGGAGGGTTCGGGATTCTTCAGCAGAAGTCCGTAGGAAGACATAACCATACCGGGGGTGCAGAATCCGCATTGGATAGCTCCGGCATCAACAAAAGACTGCTGAATAGGGTGGAGGGTTTTCGTCCTCGGATCCTGAAGTCCTTCGATGGTGATGATACGCTTTCCCAGCGCACGGTTGAGAGGGATTTTGCAGGAACGCACGGCGCTGCCGTCGGCAATCACGGTACAAGATCCGCAGAGACCTTTTTCACATCCATTTTTAGTTCCTGTTAAATGTAGGTGTTCTCGAAGATATGTGAGCAGCGATATCTCAAGAAGATTGTCCGGAATGCTGTACTCTTTTTCATTTACTGTAATGGTATTCATTATGACAACTCCTTAGGATTAATTCGCAGCGGCATCTTTTTACAGCGGATGCCGGTGGCGTTGAATACTGCATTTGCAATAGCCGGGGCAATGATTTCCAGGGAAGGTTCCCCGATACCTTTTGCTCCGGTGAGAGACTGGGGGTCACTGTTTTCAACAATAATGCCGGTTATCTCCGGGGCATCGGTTGATCTGGGTATCTTGTAGGAATCAAAATTGAGACTTGAAATTTTGCCCTCATCGTCTGTAACTTCTTCCATCAGCGCCATTCCCATTCCCTGAGTGATGCCGCCGTACATTTGACCGAGAACCATAGCTTTATTTATTGCTTTTCCAATATCATGAGCTGCAACCACATTCAGCACCCGAATTTTTCCAGTTTTTCTGCTGACCGATACTTCCGCCGCCTGACAGCTGTAGACATACGTAAAATAGGCATCTCCCTGACCGGTGGTATCATCCCAGCTAACGTCCGGCGCCTGGTAGGTTCCGAAGGCATAGGGAGTGATTCTCTGCAGGTAGAGTTCCTTCATGGCATCTTCCCAGGTAAGGCTGTAATCATAGGTAAGGCCCCAAATTTTATCATCATGAAAATTGACCTCTTCAGGCTTACATCGCAGACGGTCTGCCAGATGCTTTGAAAGATGTGCTTTAAATTTTTCAGCGGCTAGGACAACGGAGCTTCCTCCCATGATGGTTCCCCGGGTTGCTACGGTGGTCCCGCTGTCTGGAATATTACTGGTTGAGGATCGCCGATAGCGGATTCTTTCAAGTTTTACGCCAAGCTCTTCCGCCAGAACAAGCATCATTACAGATTCTGAACCCTGCCCATTCTCGTGAATACCTGTTTCAAGCAGGAGTGAGCCGTCATACTGGCCATTGATAATGGCGGAACAGAAGTCCATTCCCTCTGCGCCAAGGCTGGACCCGCGGTAGCTTACGGCCAAACCTATTCCGTAGAGTTCGTCAGAATCATCCGCCGCCTTTCCCCTGGAGCAGGCTTCGAATTTTTTACGGAAACCGATTTCATGGACCACTTTATCCATCACTTCTTCAATACTGACGGTGTGCTTATCCATTACCTGACCTGTTACGGTTTCGCCGTTCTGTTTGATCAAATTCATACGGCGCATACCTAGAGGATGTATACCAAGTTTATATGCAGCCATATCTATAATCTGTTCAATGGCAAAATTTACCTGGGGGGAGCCGAAACCCCGCATGGCGCCGTTAAAAACATGGTTTGTAGCAACACCGTAGATATCAGCATGAGCTTTTTCGACGGCGTATGCTCCGCAGCATTGTGCAGTGGAGCGCCAGGTGACCCATGGGGTTACTGATAAATAGGCGCCGGAGTCTGCATAAATACTAGCTTTAACTCCTTCAATTTTACCTTCGCTGGAAAATCCAACTTTATAATGAAGTTTATAGGGATGGCGTTTGTAGGACTCACGTATGGACCATTCCCTTTTATAGGTAAGCTTAACTGGTCGGTTCAAGAGGCGGGCTCCCAGAGCTGCCCGGGCGCAGACAGCGGCTGCATTGTCGTCTTTTCCTCCGAATCCCCCGCCGACGGCAATGGTGTATACTTCTATGTTGGAAAGCGGTTCTCCTAAAAAAGCCGCAGTGAAGCGCCTGGTACTGAAAGGGTGCTGCATGCTTCCGTAAATCTCAATGACTCCGTCGTGTCTGGGGACGCAGACGGCGGATTCAGGCTCCATATAGGCCTGCTCAATGGTTTGGGTTTCGAAATCGTCTTCAATTATCAGTTCACTTTCAGTAAAGGCTTGTTCGGGATCTCCATGACGAAGACGGTGATGAACCACCGTGTTTGAGTCCCCTTCATCGGGAATTATGCGGGAAAAGGGATCAACGGCCTCATCTATGCTGAGGATCGGTTTCACCGGTTTCCCTTTGATCTCCACCAGTTCAGCGGCTTTTAAGGCAGCTTCCCTGCTTTCTGCAGTAACGAGAGCTGCAGCGTCTCCCCAGGATTTGACTGTGTCACGTATCAGAATGGGATAATCCTGACTGATCTGGCCGAATTTCCACGATCCGGGGACATCCTCTGCAGTGAAGATCCGGATACAGCCGGGAACTTTCAAGGCCTTCTCTGTATCCACTGTGATTTGCTCGGCTGCAGTAAAATCACTGTAAACCGGTACCATATGAAGCATACCGGGGAAAGAAAAGTCATCAGCATATTTTGCCTGCCCGGTGACTTTTGCATAGGCATCATTCCTGAAAGCTTTTACTCGTTCCATGTAGACTCCTTTTAATATGCAACATTTTACAACAAAAAAACCTTTATGTATAGAAAAAGTCATAGTATACTACTAAAAATCTCATACAATGGGATAACAAAAAAATGGAGGCATAGGTATGGAGGAAAAACGTTTAGGAGTTGAGCTGATTTACGGGCTTGAAGACAGACCGCCGTTCTGGGAAGCTCTTTTTGCAGCTTTGCAGCATTTACTGGCAATTTTTGTGGGGATAGCGACGCCGCCGACAATAATCTGCTCAGTTTTAGGTCTGGATATTCAGACAACTTCGTATATAATAAGTATGGCATTAATTGTATCGGGTGTTTCTACTTTTATTCAGGCAAGAAAATTTGGTCCTATAGGATCTGGAATGCTGAGTATTCAGGGTACCAGCTTTACTTTTCTGAGTACTATCATAGCCACTGGTGCAGGACTAATGGCATCCGGTGCTTCTGCTGATGTGGCATTATCCACCATCTTCGGGGTCTGTTTTTTAGCGGCATTTGTCGAGATCATTTTCAGCCGTTTTATCAAGTACCTGCGGAAAATCATAACTCCCCTCATCAGCGGTATTATTGTTACTTTAATTGGCCTTTCCCTTATTGAAGTAGCGATTACCGATATTGCCGGCGGTGCTGCTGCCGTGGGGACTGAAGATTTTGCCAGTTTAGAGAATTTAATGCTTGCAGCCATAGTGACGGTGAGCATAATAATACTTAACCGGAGTAAGAACAAAAACTTACGGATGAGCGCTATTGTAATCGGATTAGTAGCTGGATATATTGTGGCTGCTTTTATGGGAAAGGTTGATTTTTCACAAATTAAGGACTTGAAATTGGTCAATTTCCCTGTTCCCTTTAAATTCGGCTTTTTTAAGATCCAGTGGGCAGCTCTTATCCCCATGGGCCTGCTTTTTCTTATAACTACCGTGGAATCTATTGGGGACTTGACTGCTACATCCGCTGTATCCGGAGAGCCGATAAAAGGGGATACCTATGTAAAGCGTATCTCAGGTGGTGTTTTAGGGGATGGGGTAAACTCAGCTATCGCTGCTGTATTTAATTCTTTTCCCAATACGACATTCAGTCAGAACAACGGTGTTATTCAGCTTACCGGCATCGCAAGCCGTTATATCGGATATTTTATTGCCGGGCTGCTGGTTATCTTCGGCATGTTCCCTCTGGTGGGCGGTATCTTTTCGCTGATACCTCCTCCTGTCCTCGGCGGTGCGACAATTATCATGTTCGGTACCGTGGCTGGTTCTGGAATAAAAATTATTGCAAGCAATATTATCAATCGACGAGGAGTGCTGATTATGGCAATCTCCTTCGGTCTGGGACTCGGTGTGATAATGGTTCCGGAAATTGTACAGAATTTTTCCCCGCTTCTCCAGAATATTTTTGGTTCTGCAATTACCACCGGCGGTCTTACAGCAATTTTTCTGAACATCGTACTGCCCCGTTCATATACAAAGCAGAAGGCTAATGATGAGATGCGTATGGATTTAAACTGAACCAGCTGAACGGTGCCGGTTGAGGAAAAGATACATTCATTAATAGAGAAAAGAAAAAATGTTCCGAAGAATTTAAACTGAAAAAGATAAAAAAATGGCTGCAGCGTAAAAAAATTGCGTCTGCAGCTGTTTTTTTGCTTGGTTTAGAATCTATCACAAAGCTTTGCGGTATCGTCCGATCAAACCATCAAACCATCAAACCATCAAACCATCAAACCATCAAACCATCAAACCATCAAATACATCAAATACATCAAATACGCTTCAAAAACTCATTTCCGTGGGCTGTCATCTCAGTGAGCCTTTGTATTTCGAAACGAGCAAGCATTTTGCCAATGGGAGTGATTTGATACCGTTTTTTATTCCGTTCCGATGGTATCTCTTCTACAAGTTCGATCAAGTTGTTGTTCTGCAGATTTTTCAGCACCCCGTATAATGTGCCAGGTGCAAGAACTATTCTTCCGCTGCTCAACTTTTTGACTTTTTGGATGATGCCGTAACCGTGGAGGGGGTCTACCAGGGATATAAGAATATAATACGTGGATTCCGTTAAGGGAGATAATCTCAGAGGATCATTGACTTTTTTCATCTGCAGCTCCGCATGGTGTTTTTTTACTGGTATTAATCGCAGAATGATTACACGATGGTGATGATTGTATGATGATAGCATTGTACGTTATTAAGATCATGCTGCAGCCTCGTTAAGACCACGCTGTCTTAGAAGCACGCCGAATGGAAAAATGATCTATCATGGCATTGCCTCTGTGGGTGATGATGAAATAGATCAGATCTGCTATTTCTCCGGGGGATATAAGTTCGCTCTTATCAATATCAGGGCGTACAGAGGTGACCATGTCTGTTGCGACTCCGCCGGGAGAGAGCGTATAAACCCTTATATCGTCTTCTTGAACTTCCTTGGCTATTGCCTTTGTGAAGCCTAAAAGAGCGTGTTTTGAAGCACTGTAAGCACTTTGCAGCTCATATCCCTTATGGGAAACAACTGATGCTATCTGAATGATTGTAGGCAGCTTTGATTTTCTAAGCCAGGGCAGGGCTTTTTGACAGATAAAGAAAGGAGCTTTAGCATTAATCTGCATGATCCTGTCCCAATCGTTTTCAGTGGTTTCAGAAAAAGCCGCTGAAAGAGAAATACCGGCATTATTCACCAGGAGATCAATACCGCCGAGCTGTTCGGCGGCGGACTCTGCAATAACTCCAGGGGCGTCAGAATGCTCTAAATCTGCCTGTACCGAACAGATTAAAGCAGAATTATGTAGAGAGTGCTTCAGATCTGTTAATATCTGTACTGCCGTATCCAGTCTCTCGCCGTTTTTACCCGTTATACAGACACTGATATTTTCTGTGATAAGTTTTGAAGCAATTGCTAAGCCTATTCCTCGGGAACCGCCTGTGATAAGGGCTCGTTTTACATCATTCATAATCAGCATCATCCTTCAGCAGTATTTTATCGAATTGAACCGGGCTGGATCTGCAGAGCATTCAGCCTCCCGCACTTCTGACCTGAATGAATACTCTCAATAAGGGATTTCCCCTCCAGCAAGGCTGCTGTAAGCCCCGCAGTAAAAGAATCTCCGGACCCAATGGTGTTTATAGGAGTAACAAAACCGGTCTCAGCCTCTTCAATCTTCCCCTCGCTGCAAAAGAGAATGGGTTTAATACCTCGGGTAAGTATACTGGTTATTCCGCTCTTTTTCCACAGCTCAAGCATCTTATTTTTTACAGCCTGAAGGGCTTCTTCATCATCTGCATGTTCCTTAAAGTCTTTATCGGGGAAGAGGGTTCCGGCAAATTCCTTAAAGTTCGGTTTTATGAAATCCGGTCCGTACTCCAGGGAATTCAGAAGATCATTCCCTTTGATATCAAGAACTACCATTTTTTCGGCAGCTTTGGCCTTTTTAACCATTTCCGGGATGATAGCGTCGGAATATCCAGCGGCAACTGTTCCAGATATAGTCACACAGGAAAACTGCGGCAGCAGGCGGTCAAACAAGTCCATTGCCCTTTTTTCGGTTCCTTCAACCACAGGCTGAGCTTCTTCAACAATTTCCGTAACACTATGGTTTTCCCGATTGATCAGAGTATAGCAGGAACGTATCTCGCTCTGGGAGTCAACATATTCTATTGAGATATTATCGGTTTTCACTAGATCAAGAAATTCATTCAGCCGTGACCCTCCGGCATGAGTCAAATGGACAGCATCAATACCCAGCTGACCAAGAACCCTTGCGGTATTCATTCCTTTGCCTGCTACATGCAGATAGTGCTCTCTGCTCCTGTTTACCTCGTTCTCCCAGAAGTGTTCTAGAAAAATGGTTTTCTGCAGTACCGGATTAAGACAAATTGCTAAAACATTTTTTTCCATAATCTAATTCTCACAAATAATGGTCATGATGTAAAGAGCCCAAACTGCAATACCAATCCCGAGCAA
>JAIPFS010000017.1 GCA_021736545.1 Spirochaetia bacterium
TAATTTTAGCAATTTCCTGAAGATCAGTCTCTTCATTATTAGTCGAAGCAATTTGTTTTTGGGCTTTCTGTATTTGTATAAGCTCATTGGCACGATTCAGCGGCAGCCGAATTGTCCTCGATTTTTCACAAATTGATTTGAGAATAGCCTGGCGAATCCACCATACAGCATATGATATAAAATGATAGCCTTTATTTACATCAAATCGATCAATCGCGTTGAGTAAGCCAATATTGCCTTCATTTATAAGATCAAGAAGTGGAATACCTTGATTCTGATATTTTTTTGCCACATTCACTACAAATCGTAAGTTGGAAGTAACAAGTTTCTGCTTAGCATCTTCATCACCATTTGCAGCTCTTTGAGCATAATCTACTTCCTCCTCCCGTTTCAGGAGAGGAATTCGGTTGATCTCTTTTAAGTACATTGAGAGTATATTTTCATCGTCAGAATTAACCTGGTCAAGTTTCAGCATTTTTTCATTTTTCATGGATAACCTCCTGCTGCTTTTACATATTACATGCAAAGAATGTGCCAAATTAGTTTCATAGGAAAATAGGATAGCAGAAGTTTTATAAATAACTATATAGTAAATAATTATAATTTACTACTAAATAAAGAACATGGTTCATCCATGGTGAATAGAAAAATATGACAGGATATTTCAGATTATACCGGGTCAAAATTACACATTACAGAAAAATTCCTTATGAATTGTGTCATTTTTTCCCATCATTACTGCTGCTCTTGAAAAATGGTAATATTTGACCCATTGCCTGCTGATTTTCATTGCCGGAAAGATCAATTTCGGGAAAAGCAATGAAAATTGATTGATACACATTGCATCTTTGATAATAATCCAAAGTCATCAATCCTTCAGTATCCTTTACTTCCATCCAAGCAGACTTAAGCAGATCGTGAATCATATCACTTTCAGCAAGAGAGCTTAACTGCTTTTTTCTCTTTGTAGCAAGGTATTTCATCAGCTGTATTCGATAAAATGTTTTCCATTCAAAATCTCCAAAATCATCAGTTTCACTGGTATCTCTGAGCATTGCCGCATTCTGCCAGCAGCGATAAGCATAATTATTCTGCCCTAGCTGTTTTAATGCAATCCCCATAAAAAAAAGAATTTCACTGAGTTTGATATTTTTTTCCACAGGACATTTCTCCAAAGCCTCCCGTAAATAGTGAACTGCCTGTTCATAGTTACGGCTGAATAATTCCTGCTTCCCTTGCTTTAAATATGTATTCCACCTTTCCATAACAATATCAATATACGGATATATACTTACTTAAGACAAGTTTTTTTTGGATCCAAAGAGAAAGTCTGGAAAATAAGGTAATTGCTGGGAAAATTTTAAAATTTTCTTGACCATTCATTTTTACTTGCTTATATTTTTCACAAAAGAAAAAAACGAAACTCTATTTTCATTCTCAGGAGGAATTAATTATGAAGATTCAACCCCTTGCTGATCGTGTCCTTGTGAAGATCGAAGAAGTTGAAGAGAAAACTGCCAGTGGAATATTTATTCCGCAGACAGCTCAGGAAAAAACACAGACAGCTGAAGTTGTCGCGGTCGGCGATGATAAAGATGTTATCAACGTAAAACCCGGCCAGAAAATCATGTATGATAAATACGCGGGCACATCAGTCAAAGTTGATGGAAATGAACATCTCTTATTGAGGATGTCCGATATTCTGGCAATTATTGAAGACTGAAAAGCTGAATCAAAAATACGCACGTAGTTTTTTTTGACCAGCATGTCAAAAGACCTTGCAGCAGATAACAAAAATCTGCAGCAGGGTCTCTTTTATGTTTGGCTGATATTATGCTTGGCTGATATCTGCCTACTATATCTGCCTACTATATCTGCCTAGTGATTTCTGAAGGTAATAGTTTACTGATAGAGAAAATTCTCAATATCGGAAATCATGTGTTCATTCTCCTTTATGGACCTCAGTGTTTCCGGCAATGAATTCAGAAGCAGGGCTCCATACTGTTTTTTTACAATACGATTATCAAGAATACAGACAATTCCATGATCATCGGTTTTCCTCATAAGCCGTCCAAAGCCCTGTTTCAGTTTAAGACTTGCCCTAGGCAGAGCCAGATCCATGAATGGATATCTCCCTCTATTTTTAAGATCTTCCTCCTTGGCAAGATAGACAGGATCCGTGGGAACCTGAAATGGAAGTCGAGTAATAACTACCTGTTTAAGGGCATCTCCAGGTATATCGACGCCTTCCCAGAAAGACTCAGTGGCTAGCAGAACATTTTTACCGGCCTGTTTGAAAGTTTCCAGCAGCAGCTGCCTATTACTGCCCTTTATCTGCTTTAAAATGGTGAAATCTTGGGGCAGACTCTTTTTCAGAGCATCATAAAGTGCATTCAGCAGTGAGAATGATGTGAAAAGGATAAGAGTTTTACCCTCTGCCGTCTCAACAAGCTGCTGCAGGGTTTTCTCTAAATATTCGGTATATTTCTGAAGTTCCTGAACCGGCGGGGCATTGACTGGAACTGCCAGGAGAACTCTTTTTTTATAGTCAAAAGGCGATGAAATAATTTTTTCAAGGATTCTTTCGGAAGCAATTGTATTCAGACCGAGGGGTTCTTTCCAATAGGAAAACTGTTTATTTACCGACATAGTGGCGGAAGTATTTACTATAGTTTTCATTCTTGAAAAAAACGAATCATATAAGGTTCCTGCTATTGATTTGGGTGTTCTGTGATAATAGAGAATTGCATCCCTTTTTTTCGTGTTTCTATTTAATGACGTATCAATCCAGAAAATGGTATCTCCCTGTTCCTTGTATGATGAAAAACTTTTTATTATTTTCTCAAATTTTTCTAGTCGAATAATTTGCGCATGAAACACATAGAGCTGAAATATGATTTCTTCATCTTCATCCACACTTGCATGAATTTTCTCAAGAATCTTTCTGAGAGATGTAATCTCATCAGCAAAATTTATCAAAGCTTTCTGAATTTCTGTAAAGGGTCTCTGCAGATTGGGATCAAGCCACATACTTTTTCGCTTACCCAGTAGATTTGTGAATAGATCATCCAATTTTTCTGCAGAAGCTTTTGTCTTTTTCGCTTGATTATCCACTTTCTTGAATTCATCTGCTGCACTTGAGTATTTTTGTATGGCACTCAAAATTTGATTACTTCTCTTTAGGCTTGAGGAGTTTGTAATAATGGATAAGATTTTATAGAGTCCAAGAATGGTATATTGGTCGGAAAAATACTGGGAAGCATGATGTTCAAGGTGATGTGCTTCATCACATATCACGTGATCAAAAGGCGGAAGCAGTGCAGCCTCTTCGTAGCTGTCGTTCTCATATTTCAAGGAGATATCAGCAAATAGGACATGATGATTAACCACGGTGATCTGAGATAAGGCTGCTTTTTTCCTTGCTTTATATACAAAACACTGTGCATAAAATTCGCAGCGATACCCGAGGCAGGTATCGCTCTCAGAACAGACCTGCCTCCAGACAGACTCTTCAGGGGATGGGGTCATCTCATGCTTCATTCCTGTCCGTGTCTTCCGGGACCAGTCATATATTCTTCCAATTTCTGTCCCTTCCGATTCAATCAGCAGCGGATTATCCTGTATCTGCTGCTCCATGCTTTTTAAACAGAGATAATTGTTCCTTCCCATGAGCAGCGAAAAACGAAGTGCAGGATCCATTTTATCAGCTAGGAAAGGGAGATCCTTCTCAAAAAGCTGCTGCTGCAAATTAATAGTTGCAGTTGAAATGATAATGTGATCATCCGGGTGCAGCTGAGACCACATAATGGCAGGGATGAGGTACGCAAAGGACTTGCCTATTCCAGTACCGGCTTCAATCACAGCGATTTTATCTTCGTTAAAGGCGTCACAGATGGAATCAGCCATTTCGCCTTGTCCATCCCGAGCTTCGTAACTGCTGATAGCACGGGTAACTGCAGAATCCTCTGCAAGATAGTCTAAACAGGTTTCTTTATTAATCAATATTATAATCCAGTAGTTTTCTATGCAGAGTCTTGCGTCCGATATCCAGTACTTCTGCTGTTTTTGATTTATTGCCATTATAAAAATTCAGCGTAGCTTCAATAATTCGCTTCTGAGCATCAGACATGCTCGATCCTATGGGGATTCGAATAGAGTCTACATCCTGCCCGGATATCACTGAGGGCGGCAGATCAGTGGTATCAATCACATTTTTTTTGCAGAGAACTACAGAGCTTTCTATGCAGTTTCTTAATTCACGAATATTTCCCGGCCATGAATAATTATATAATACGGCATGGGCCTTTGCGGTTATTCCTTCGATGTTTTTCCCATTCTCCTTGTTGAATTCCTTCAGAAAGGCAGTTGCAAGAAGCGGAATATCCTCTTTACGTTCACGAAGAGGAGGCACATCTATATTTACAACATTCAGTCGGTAAAAAAGATCCTCTCTAAAATTTCCGTTCGTTATCTCCTCTTTCAGGTTCTTATTTGTGGCAGAGATAATTCGGACATCTACAGATAGGGTTTTTTCTCCCCCTACCCGTTCAAACTTGCGCTCCTGCAAAACCCTGAGAATTTTTATCTGCACTTGTGCATTTATTTCCCCAATTTCATCAAGAAATATTGTTCCGGAATCAGAAAGCTCAAAACGGCCCCTTTTTTGGGCTGCCGCACCGGTAAAGGAACCTTTTTCGTGACCGAATAATTCGCTTTCCAGAAGTGATTCAGACAGGGCTGCACAATGCACCTTGATATAGGGTCCTTTAGCACGATCGGATTGTTCATGCAGGGCATCTGCAATTAACTCTTTTCCCACTCCGCTTTCCCCGGTAATAAGGACTGAAGCTTTTGTGGCAGCTACCTGCTGGACAACCTCCATCACTCTTTTCATTTTTGAGCTTTTCCCAATAATGGGAGATATTTTCTGCTTCTTTTTTAATGTATCGACTTCTTCCTGGAGAGCTCGATGCTTGAGGTATAATTCCCTGTTGGATAATGCTCTTTTTATGAGCAGGGTTAGTCTATCCAAATTGACTGGTTTCGTTACAAAATCAAAAGCACCGTCCCGCATGGCATTAACTGCGGATTCTATTGTTCCATGGCCTGTTAATATGATAACAGGAACGGTAGGATATGCGGATGATATCTTCTTCAGGAGATCTTCACCTGACATTTTGGGCATTTTCAGATCAGCAATTACGGCATCTATCTCCTGAGAATTTACGATATTCCAAGCCTGCAGCCCATGTTCCGCGGTCACTACACGATATCCATCCAATTCAAGGGACTTGGCGAGTCCGGATCGAATATTTTTTTCATCATCCACTATTAAAATGGTAAATTCCATACTCATTCTGCCTCCTGCTGCCAGTCAATCAAGGTCCGTTCATCCCTGGGGAGCGGCAGTGATATGGTGAAAGTTGTTCCTTTCCCCTCTATGGAGTTAATTGATATATCTCCCTGATGTTCTTTTATAACTTTATATACTACCGTCAAGCCTAAACCGGAACCGAAATCCTTTGTGGTGAAATAGGGTTCAAATATTTTACTCATATTTTTTTCCGGTATGCCGACACCGTTATCCTGAATATATATATTTACTTTATCGTGTTCTTTTTCCGTACTTACCTTCAGGTTCCCTCCCTCAGGCATGGCTCCAATGGCGTTTTTAATAATATTCAGCAGTGCCTGCTTGAGATATTTAGCATCTATTTCTACTTTCGGCAGTGAAGATAATAAATTAACGGTCAGGCTGATCTTATTCTCCTCAAGTTCGTACTTGACAAAGTCGAGCATCTCCTGAAGCAGGGCGTTGAGATCATCAGATTTCATACGCGTATCCATGGGTCTTACAGCAAAAAGGAAATCTACTACAATACTGTTCAGACGTTCAATTTCCTCATCGATAACATCAAGATATCCATATACATTTTCTTTCTCTAAATACCGCTTCTGTTCAACTTCTCTTCTCATCAACTGCAGGTGAATTCCAATAGAAGCTAATGGGTTTTTTATTTCATGTGCTACTCCAGCTGCAAGGGTTGTCAGCGAAGCCAGGTTTTCAGCTCTGCGGAAACGTGCCTCCTGTTTCTTTTTCTCAGTAATATCCCTCACAAGCACAATTGATCCTTCAACTTGTTTTTCACGGACAAAGGGGAAAACTGAAATGGAGAGAACGCAGAGGTTTGAACAATTTTCCAGATAAAACTCCTCATCCAGAATTTTATCTCCCTCAGGAACAACTGTATGCAGAAAATCAGCTATGTCGTCATCATTGACTGCTGTCCATAGTAAATGGAATTCCTGTTCCCCCGGATGTATGGGAAGCAGCCTATGGGCGGATTTATTTATCATAATTATTCGATGATTATTATCAGTCACAATAATTCCATCGTAGAGCGAATCAAGAACTCCTTCAAAACGCTCATTCTCACGAAGCAGCAGGTCAATGAGAGATTTTATCTGTTCTGTGTTCAGTTTGGGAAGTTTCTCCACTGCCCTTTCTATAAATTTTCTCATCGAACACCTTCCAGTTCACCCATTACATCATACAACCAGGACTCTAAAACAAATGATTGTTTCTGATTCATTGTCTGCTCTAGATAATTATAATGGTTAATATGACGGATGATAATGCTTTTTTCCCTGTTTGAAAACTGAATATTCCCAGCAAGGTCCGCTTCACCGGTCATGGCATCATTGGAATTTTCCTGAAGTATGGATATAATTTCCTGAAAAATGTAGAGCATAAGTGATGCTTCATCCGTTTTTTTTGCTATTTTTTCAAATTCTGTTATGTCCAGTGTCTTTTTATTCATCAGAATATCTAGAATGTACTCCGACTGTTCCCGTACAGCCCTGCAGTCCAGACCTTTCTGTGTAAGAAAAAAAGTTCTCAGGCTATCAAATTCATCGGGATCCTGATAGTAGACTTCATTTATGATTTTTGCTGTATCCCCGCTGCTCCGCGGTTTAAAGTAGTATTTTCTAACTCTGGAAAGTATGGTTGATAGAATTCTCCCTTTCCCCTCTGAAAGAAGTATAAAAACTACTTTATCAGGCGGTTCCTCCAGCATTTTCAGCATGGCATTTTTTGAAGCGTTAACAAAATTATCAATACCTTCAAATATGATAACTGCATAGGTACCTTTAGGTTTCGTATGCAGCCAGGAGAAAATCTTGCGTATACTCTTCACTGAAATATTATCTGATTTTATAAATTGAACAAGCTTATCTGCCTTGTTTAAAATTTTTTTTACTTGTTTTTTCTGATCCTTTTCAAAACGATCATCTGTATCAAGAAATACCTGCAGGTCCTCTTCCAAAGTCTCCATCAATGTATCCAGCTGCTTCTGCATGCTCTCTGATTTATCCGAAAAGAGGGGATCAAAACGACGCATGAGCATACGTACGGAAAAAGCAAGCCGTTCTTTTGCTGCAGAGCTTTTTGCTGTTTCATAAGCACGAACCGAAGCATATATTTCATCATTAAAATCCCTGTTCGGGAAAACAATGGTATATGGATATTCCAGCAGACGATTTTTACGACAATTTTCGCATTGGCAGTGGATATAGCCTGATTCTCTGCAGGCTAGAATCCTTGAAACTTCCAAGGCTGCCGTCATTCTTCCGGTGTATCTTTCTCCGTAAAATAATAGCGCCTGTGGCAGTTCATGATTTATTATTTCCTGCCGAAGGAGTTCTGCTGTCTGTTCCTGTCCGTACATGTGTTCAAACAAAATCTACCTCTTATATATTACTGCAGATTCCCCTTTACAAGCTGTATACTGTAGGGAGCAATCGGCTCAAGCAGAGCAGCTATACTGCTTTCTTCCATGATCATATCAACTGACATGAGTGTTTGCAATCTTAATAAGAAAATAATAAAAGAAATGATTACAGCCCCTTCAATTACTCCCAGCACAAACCCCAGCACATTATCGAGAAATGTCAAATGCAGCTGCTCAAGCACATTTCTCATGGATAATGAAAAAATTCTGGTTATCCCGAACCCGGCAGCAAAAAGAATAATAAAAGCTACTATATTACTCCAATTACCTATTCCTAACCATTCATCAATATATTCAGCTGCAAGTCCGGCGAACATCAATGCGGTGAGCAGTCCTACTAAATAGGAAGCTTTTGAAAGGAATTCACGTACAAATCCTTTTGCTAAGCCCCTGAGGCCAATCACCCCAAGTATTACCAATGCTGCAATATCAAATCCGGATAATTCCAAAGTTTCCCTCCTTCATTTTTTTTCTCTGCTTCTACGGGTGTTCCTCTTTTCTACAATTTTTCCCACTTGTTCTGCAATGAGTGCAGCCCCCTTTCCAGTATGAGGAAGCAGGGAAAAAGCTCTTTTACCCATGTTCTCTGTTTCTTCAAGATTTTTTGACAAGCTCAGTATAGCATAGAGCAAATCATCAGTTCCATCAGTATGTTCTACCACGAGGGCCGCTTGGTTCTCCAAGAAGAAATGGGCATTTATCTTTTGCTCGCCCCGTGAAGCAGAGGGACCTAAGGGGACGAGGATCATAGGTTTTTTATAAAATGCCTGCTCCCAAATAGTATTTGCTCCTGAACGAGAAATCACTATATGCGAAGATTTCAGAAATTTTTCATATTTTTCATGAATATAGGGAAAAGAGATATAATTTGGAGCCTTCGGCGGCTGCCTCGTTTCATTCTTTCCTAAACTGTGAATCAGGCAGATATTCGGCGGTAGTTCTGACAATGTTTTCCATATGAGGGTATTCAGCGATGAAGCACCCTGACTCCCGCCTGTAACAAAAACCAGGACGGAATCAGGTGGAAAAGAGAAGTAATCTTGTACCTCTTTTCTGATTTCACAGAATTCGGCATCACGACTGCTGCTGATATGCTCAGTTACTGGAAATCGTATAGGATTCCCGCATACTACAGCTTTAGCGTGGTATTTTTCAGGCAGATAGGTATAAGACTTTTTTACGGACAGACAGATGGTATGAGAAAAACGGGCATTGATTCTGGTAGCCAGGCCGGGAGAAATGTCTGATTCATGGCTTACTACAGGAATATGACAGATCCAGGCTGCAAAAACTACAGGAACAGATACATAGCCTCCCTTTGAGAAAACACAATTCGGCCGCTTCAGCATCATAATAAACAAGCTTTTGATACATCCTGCTAGAATTTTTCCTATATCAGTAAGGTTCCTGAATGAGCTGTATCGTCTTAATTTTCCTGCGGGAATACTGATATAGGGGATGGATAATGAATTCATGAATGCTTTGTCACTTTCTGCAGATGAACAGATCCAGATTACTTCATTACTATCTAAGACCTTTTTATCGATAAGTCGTCGAAGGACGCTGTATGCAGGATACATATGTCCCCCGGATCCGCCGCCGGTAATTATTAGCTTAATCATAGTGTGAATTATCATTAAATATTGATAAAATTGCAATTAGACACTTCAGGTCGAAAAACTTTTTACTGCCGCTTCTCCAGTAAAGAAGGGGAATTGTCGAATATCTTTAGACAGCTGGCCTGGAAAAGCTCTTTTTCATGGCAAACTAACCGGTGTTTAACATAAATCTAACAGAACTTATGTACATATAACATAGTTACTGTATTTTCGCTGGAATTCATCTTTGTATATTTTATTTGTTTTTCTTTGTTTTTATTAGTTTTTTACAGGATGCTGATAAAAGGTTTACAGTGATTATTCACTGGAAAAGATTCCTAATTTAAATTGAAAATAGTAATAATCGGCAGTACTATTACATTGAATACGTTAAGGAGAACTTGTATGTCTAAAGAGACCATACTTATTGTTGACGATGAAGCTGATATCAGGGAACTGATTACGTATAACCTGGAACGGGAAGGTTATAGGATTATTACAGCTGTTACAGGGGAAGAGGCTTTAACTAAGGCACAGCACGAAAAGCCAGCTTTGATAGTTTTGGATCTTATGCTCCCCGGTATTGACGGCTTGGAAGTCTGCAGAGCTTTATCGGGATATGAAATTCCCATTCTCATGGTAACGGCAAAAAGTGAAGATTCAGATATCATTATTGGTCTTGAAATGGGTGCTGATGATTATATTACCAAACCATTCAGCCCCAGGGTACTGGTTGCTAGAGTTCGCGCACTGCTGAGAAGACATAAAAAAAGCTTATCTCCCAAAGCTGCACAGGAAAAGCTTTCTCTCCACAATATCACCATTGATACAGCTAAGCATCAGACCTTCATTAACGGTGAAACAGTAGAACTAAGTGTTACTGAATTTGGAATACTTGAATTTCTATTGAGAAATCCTGGCTGGGTGTTTTCCCGAAGTCAAATTATAGAGGCTGTTAAAGGTGCAGACTATCCAGTTACTGAGCGTTCAGTGGATGTACAAGTTCTTGCCTTGAGGAGAAAACTGGGAAAGAAGGGTGAGATGATTGAGACAGTCCGAGGTATTGGGTATCGCATGCTTGAGGAAGAGCAGAAATAGCTCTAAACCATAGAGTTTGCTAAAAAATGTTTATGAAGGATAATGTATGAAATCCAGGAAACTGAGAAATATTTTGTATCCTCTCGTCATTGGGTATTTTATAGTTACGATAGTTGTTTTCGGTTTCTTCACGGTTTCAACTGCTAAAAATAATATTTTTCAGCAGAGCATTGATATTCTTGAAGAAACTTCTATTCTGATAAAAAATTATACAGGTGATATTAATCAATATAAAAATGATTCCCTGCAGCAGTCTTTAGCTAGCCTTTCAAAGGATTCACAAACCCGAATTACGGTAATTGCCCCATCCGGAAAAGTTTTGGCGGATACGGAAAAAGATCCTGATCTGCTGGACAATCATAGGGACAGAATTGAAATAGCTAATGCTATGCAGGGCAGGAAGTACTCTTCTCTCCGATACAGTGATTCCCTGAACTACGATATGCTGTACTATGCCGTGCCGCTTTACGATAATTCCGGAAATATATCCGGTGTTTTACGAACTTCAATGCCTTTTATTGAACTTAAGAACTATAATCAGGAGATATACCTCTATTTCGGTATTGGCGGCGTATTGTTTCTCTTAATTGCATTGTCTTTTACCTGGATGATCAGCAGGGGAATAGAGCGTCCGCTTTCTTCACTTTCAGAGGCAGCGGTAACGTATACTCAGCTTGATTTCAGTAATTCCGGTAATTCCGGTAATTCCGGTAATTCCGGTAATTCCGGTAATTTCATGAATATCCCCTCCTTCTCTTTTGTCCCGACAGAGATACAGACTGTTTCACATGCTCTCAGACAGATGGGTGTAGAGTTGAATCGGCAGTTCAGTTCAATAGAACAGCAGCGAGATGAACTTCAGGCCGTCCTGGACAGTATGTCAGAAGCTGTTATTGTTTTGGACCACACCTATCATATTATAGATGCCAATCCTGCGGCGATACAGTTTTTTGGTACTAAATCACAAGCCCCTATTGTGAATGAATCTTTTTTAACAGTAGTTAGAAGCAGTGAGCTTATTGATATGATCACTGAGACGCTTGAGGACGGCAGCTCCCGAACAGTTAATATTCATGTAGGAAAATCTGATTATCAGGTACACATTTCATTTATTTCCGAGAACAATCAGACGCATTCCGGCAATAGAGTCCTCCTTGTGTTTAATGATGTGACTACTCTGATGCATCTGGAGCGGGTGCGCAAAGATTTTGTTGCAAATGTTTCTCATGAACTGAAAACACCAATAACCTCAATAAAGGGTTTTGCCGAGACATTGGAGCATGAATTCGCTTCATTAAACGAGGACAATGAAGGGAATGCTATGCATAAGCGTTTTGTTGCAATAATTCGGAATCAGACAGAACGGCTTCAGGCGATTATCGATGACCTGCTGACCCTCTCCAGATTGGATCAAGCCCATGATAGAAATAATGATTTCCCTATTATCAATTTAAAAAAGACCATTTCTGATGCGCTCGCCGTCTGTTCTGATAAAACCCAAGATCAAACATCCAGAGTTTCGCTTCACTGCGATTCAGAAATTACCATTAAAGGTAACAGCATTCTTCTTGAACAGGCAATTATTAACCTTGTGGATAATGCAATGAAATATAGCGATCCTGATTCTGAAATTGAAGTTTTCTGCAGCAGAAGTGATACTTCTGTGAAAATTTCAGTAAAGGATCATGGTTACGGCATTCCTAAAAAAGCTTTACCGAGAATTTTTGAACGCTTCTACCGTGTAGATAAAGCGAGAAGCCGGGATAAAGGCGGAACCGGACTCGGCTTGTCTATTGTTAAGCATATTGCGCTGCTTCACAAAGGGAGAGTGGAAGTAGATAGTGAAGAGGGAACAGGCTCTGTTTTTACCATGCACATACCTGTATAATTTCATTATTCTGCAGTTTTTCATCATCTTTGATTATTCTTTCCTGTTATATTGACATAAGTACGAATACGTGTTTAAGATAAAGTGTCTTAGGGGTGGTTATGCGGTACATGTTGATACTTAGCTGTTTTATAAGTATCAGGTGCTGTCATAGCCTGAGATTATACCCGTTGAACCTGATCTGGGATAATACCAGCGTAGGGAATTTGACGAGACCTCTCCAATACATCTCCCACCCGTAAGACAGATACACAAATATACTCAAGGAGGATTCTATGAAGAATCAAACGTTGTTATCTGTCCTATCACTTTTTCTAGTTTTGTTTATGTTCACTCCCTCTGATGCCGAAGCGGCAGGCGCTTCTGAATCTATTGAAAGCTCCGAGGGCTCGGAGGAAGCAGTAGTAAATGTCTACTGTTATGATTCTTTTGCATCAGAATGGGGACCGGGACCTCATGCGGTTGAACTTTTCAAAGAGAAGACTGGTATAGATGTAAATCTTGTTTCTGCAGGTGATGCAGGACAAGTGCTCCAGCGTGCTGTTCTGGAGAAAGATTCACCTCAGGCAGATGTTATCCTCGGTATTGATAATAATTTGATCAGTTCCGCTCGTGAAGCGGACATTCTGAGTCCGTATGATACAGAAGCGGCATCTCATCTGCATGCTTCTCTGTCCTTCGGAGATGATAACTTGCTGCATCCTTTCGATTATGGGTTTTTCTCTATCATTTATGATTCGCAGAGAATTGATAATCCTCCGAAAAATTTAGAGGATTTGACCCATGAAAGATTTGAAAATAGCCTTATCCTGATGGATCCGCGGACTTCATCCCCCGGTCTGGGATTCCTTCACTGGACTATTGCTGAATACGGGGATGATTTTCTGGACTACTGGAATCGCCTCAAACCTTCTATCCTTACAATTACTGAAGGATGGGATTCGGGGTACGGTCTATTTACCCAAGGGGAAGCTCCTTTGGTGCTCAGCTATACTACAAGTCCGGCATATCATGTGGAATATGAAGATTCTCACAGATTTACGGCTGCCATTTTTCCTGAAGGCCACTACAGCCAGGTAGAGGGAATTGGACTGCTTAAGAACGCTGAACATGAAGCCAATGGAAAAGAATTCATCGATTTCATTCTTTCAGAACAGTTTCAGGAAATTATTCCGCTTACAAACTGGATGTATCCTGCC
Source organism: Spirochaetia bacterium (assembly GCA_021736545.1). Next base: position 13,577 of record JAIPFS010000017.1, read on the forward strand.
CGAAAGGATATAGATCTTCCGGAATCGTATGAATCTGCTCCAAAGGCTCCTGTAAGCATATCACTTCCAGCTGAAAAAATTAAAAAAGAGAGTGATGACCGGCTGCAGGAGTGGTCAGAATTTATGAGCAGATAAAATACATGAAAAAAAGAACAGTTTCTCATAAGAATAATGTATCTTTATCCTTCTCTTTGCTTGCGGGGATGGGGATTCTCATCCCCCTTTTTTTCCTTCCTGTTGGCTTTATTCTATTTAAAGGATTTACCGGGGAAGGTTCAGGTTTCAGCTTTTCTCTTTTACGAGAACAGTTGTCCTCACCGTATATTTGGAGGATTACCTATTTTACCTTAAAACAGGCTTTCTGGAGTACAGTTCTGTCTTTACTTATAGCACTTCCAGGAGCTTATCTCCTCTCGCATTTTTCTTTTTTCGGTAAAAAGCTGCTGAAATCCCTCAGTGTTATCCCTTTTGTCCTTCCACCGATTTTAGTCGTCCTCGGCTTTGTTATTTTCTACGGAAACAGCGGCTATATAAACAGATTTCTAATGAATCTTTTTGATCTTTCTGATCCTCCCCTGCACATTCTTTACTCATTTAAAGCCATAATCCTAGCACACAGTTTTTACAATTTCCCTATTATTTTGCGGGTTGTTTCATCGTATTGGGAAGGTTTATCTGATACAGAAGAGAAAGCGGCTTACTCCCTGGGTGCAAAGAGGATCCGAGTTTTTTTTACGGTGACCCTGCCGAGGCTGATTCCATCGATAATCTCATCAGCATCCATTGTGTTTCTTTTCTGCTTTACCAGTTTTGCTGTAATTCTTGTTCTCGGCGGCGGACCGCAATTTACAAC